>CAIPGD010000174.1 GCA_903864485.1 uncultured bacterium
ACCTCGCCTCCCGAGAGCGTTCGACTTTGGCGGTCCAGGGTCAGGTACCCCAGTCCAACCGCTTGCAGATAACCCAGTCGGGTGCGGATTTCTGCCAGCAGCAGGACCGTGGCCTCGTCCAGTGGCGGTGGCAGGGTTAATTGGTCAAAGAACTCTGCCAACCGGTCCACCGGCATCAACATCAGTTCATGGATCGAACGGTGACCCACCCGCCACCAGGTCGCCTGCGGTTTTAGCCGTGCGCCGTGACAGGCGGTACAGGGCGTGTAGGCCCGGTAGCGCGACAACAGCACCCGGATATGCATCTTGTAGGCTTTGGTTTCGAGCCAGTCGAAGTAGCGGTTGGCGCCGTACCAGTCGCGTTTCCAGTTGCCTGAAAAATCGGTCGCACCGTCGATGACCCACCGACGAGCGCTTTCGGGGAGATCGGCCCAGGCGATATCCGTCGCCACCCCAGCGCCCTTGGCCAGTCGCATCAGGTCGGCCTGGCAATCGGCGAATGACGGGGTTTGCCAGGGCTTGATCGCACCTTGGGCCAAGCTCAAGCGACCGTCCGGGATGACCAGGCCCCAATCAACCCCGATGACGCGGCCAAACCCGCGGCAGGTTTCGCAGGCGCCGATAGCTGAATTAAAGGAGAACAGGCTCGCCGTGGGCGGCTCATAGCGGATCGCGCAGTCCGCGCATTCGAGCGCAGTTGAAAAACGCATTGGCGCTTCGTCACGCTCTTCGAACCAGACTACTGCCTTTCCATGGCCAAGTCGAAACGCAATTTCGAGCGCCTCGCCAACCCGCGAGCGGTCCGCGCCCGGGATTCGGAATCGATCTTGAATCACCCACCATAAGGGGCTGCCATCCGCCGCCTGGTCTTCGTGGTGGATCTTGGTATAGCCCTGGGCTTCGAGCGCACCCCGGACTTCGTCTGCGCTGAAATTTTCCGGAACAGGGACCGGGAAAGTCACCACGGCGCGCTGGACGGCTTTCGAGTCCTCGTTTGGGAGTGTCTCGCCGTGCGCCAGCAATTGCTCGGTGGCGCGCTGGGGGGTGTCTTGGCGGACCACCGCCGCGCATCGCCGGCAATGCAAGGTGGCGGCGCGGGCGAACAACAGTTTCAGATGATCATTAATCTCCGTCATCGTGCCCACGGTCGAGCGCGACGTGCGTACGGGATTGGTCTGGTCGATCGCAATAGCCGGCGGGACGCCCTCGATGCGGTCGACCTGGGGCTTGTCCATGCGGTCCAGAAACTGGCGCGCATAGGCCGAGAAGGTTTCGACGTAGCGGCGCTGCCCCTCGGCGTAGAGCGTGTCGAAGACGAGCGATGATTTACCTGAACCCGATACCCCGGTGACTACAACCAACTGGTTGGTCGGCAGGTCGATATCGATGTTCTGGAGGTTGTTCTGCCGCGCCCCGCGAATGCGGATCAAGCCAGTATCAGCAGTCCCGGCAGCCCCGGCAGTCCCAGCAGATTCAGCCACCCATCATGCCCCGCATGCCGCGCATGAGATTTTTCAGGCCCCCTTTCTGGACCTTTTTCATCATCGTGGCCATCTGATCGTATTGCGTCAGCAAACGATTGACCTCCTGCACCTGAACCCCGGCGCCAGCGGCAATCCGGCGTTTTCGACTGGCCTTGAGTAACTCGGGTTTGGCCCGTTCTTGCGGGGTCATTGACTGGATGATCCCCGTCATGCGGCGCATCTCGCGCTCGGCCTTGTTCATATCGGCACCAGCGGCCGCTTGCTGAAATTGCGAGGGTAGCTTGTCGACGAGCGAGGACAGTCCGCCCATCTTGCCCATCTGCTGCAACTGTGAAAGAAAGTCCGAAAGATCAAAACGATTGCCGCTTTTGAGCTTGGCCGCGAGTTTTTCAGCGGCCGCCTGATCGATGCCTTTTTGTGCCTCTTCGACAAGCGCAACGATATCGCCCATGCCGAGCACGCGTTGCGCCATCCGATCCGGATGGAATGCATCGAGCCCGTCGAGTTTTTCGCCAATCCCGACAAATTTGATCGGCTGACCGGTGACATGACGGACCGACAGCGCGGCACCGCCGCGCGAATCGCCATCGAGCTTGGTCAGTACGATCCCGGTGAGGGGCAGCGCTTCGCCGAACGCCCGGGCGGTATTCACCGCGTCCTGGCCCTGCATGGCGTCGACCACGAAGAGCGTTTCGATCGGCTTGAGCACGTCGTACAACGCGCGGATCTCAGCCATCATTTCGGCATCGATCCCCAATCGTCCAGCCGTATCGACCAGCAACACGTCGTGGTAATGCGTGCGCGCCCACTGGACCGCGGCGCGCGCAATATCCACGGGCTTTTGGTCCGGGGTCGAGGGGAACCAGTCCGCATCAACTTGTGCCGTGACGGTTTTTAATTGTTCGATCGCGGCCGGTCGGTAGACGTCACAAGAGACCGTGAGGACCTTGCGCTTTTGCGCCCGCAGGCGTTTGGCCAACTTGCCCACTGTGGTGGTTTTACCCGCACCCTGCAGGCCAGCCATCAGGATGATCGCTGGGGGGGTTGTCGCAAGATTGAGCTCTGCAGTCTGGCCACCCATCAGCGTTGTCAGTTCGCGATGCACGACGCCGACCAGAGCTTGGCCGGGGGTGAGGCTTTGCAGCACATCCTGGCCGAGCGCCTTTTCTTTGACCCGGCTGATAAATTCGCGTACGACCGGCAATGCGACGTCGGCCTCGAGCAACGCGATGCGAATCTCGCGCAGCATGGCGTCGGTGTTGGCTTCGGTCAGGCGTGCTTCGCCCTTGATCGTCTTTACGACGCGGGCCAGCCGTTGGGACAGAGTGTCGAACATGAGCGGTAGACTAGTGAAATGACGATCTTACTGTACGGATTGCCCACCCTTCTTTATGCGTTCGCCTTACGGCTGGCTTGGCCGCGTGCGTTCGTTACGGTACCCGGCGCGCGAGCGGCCACAGATGTATCCCCGCAGCCGAGCGGTGCGATGTTGCCGCAGCGCTGGATTGTGCTCGCGGCGCTCCTGATTCAGGGCGTTTCGCTAGTGCTGCCGGTCGCCGCGAATGACCCTCATTTTGGGTTTGCCCATGTGCTGTCCGCCGCGATCTGGCTTGCGCTGGGTATTTTGTGGCTGGAAAGTATCGCCGTGCCGATGGGCGCATTGTGGTTACTGGTGTTGCCGCTCGCGGTGGCGGTGGCGTGGTTGCCTGGGGTCTTCCCGGGGTCTCCGATCAGCCTCCCGGATGCCCCGTTGTTTGTGCCACATCTGTTGTTGGGTGTTTGCGCCTACTCCTTTATGACCTTGGCCGCCCTGCAGTCGATTTTGATGGCAATGGCCGAGCGTGCCCTGCAGGCGCCAGCGCGCTTCGGTTTTCTTGCCGGGGGTCAGATGGCGGGAACTTCGGCGGGAACTTCGGCGGGCCCTTCGGCCGGCAGTTCATCAACGACTGAAGGCGCCTGGGGTGCATGGATTGACGCCTTGCCGCCGCTGCTAACCCTCGAACGTTTGTTGTTTCGCTTGATCAGTGCGGGTTTTGTGTTTTTGAGTCTGACCGTTTTGACGGGGATTGTGTTCTCGGAGTCGGCTTTTGGGCGCCCCTTCCGGCTCGATCACAAGACGGTTTTTACCCTCCTTGCATGGTCCCTGTTTGCGACGCTTTTGATCGGTCGCCGTCTCCATGGCTGGCGCGGGCGGACCGCGTTGCGTTTTACCTTGGGGGGCTTCACGCTATTGATGTTTGCTTATGCCGGTAGCCGCTTTGTCTTTGAGGTCATCCTGAGCCGCGGCCCGACTTGAACCGTTGCTGAACCAACTGAATCACCTCAATCACCGGAAACCTGGACATTGACCAAGTTTTTGATGTGGATCGTGCTGGGGGCTCTAGGCCTTCTAGCCTGGAAGGCACTGTCAGGTCGCTCGAAATCCTTGCGCCGCGACGATGGTAAGCACTCTGCCCGGTCCGGCTCGGCTACGCCCGACGCACCCAGCCCCAATCAAGGTGAATCGATGCAACGCTGCGCTCATTGTGGCGTGCACTTCCCCGTCTCTGAAGCCGTCATGGCGGATGGAGGCCTCTATTGCAGCGCAGCGCATCGGGATCGTCATCGTGATTCCAATGCGGGAACCCAGCATGAGCCCGACCGCTGACGGGTTTGTCGTAGATGCCGAGGGGTGGTTGCCCGCGGTGCGCCAACTCCGATCCCCGCACGTGGACGAACGTCCGATCGGGACGACCATTGATTTGGTTGTGATTCACCACATCAGTCTGCCCCCGGGCGAATTCGGCGGGGATTCGATTGAGCGCCTGTTCATGGGCACGCTTGACGCCACCGCGCATTCGGCATTTGAACAGTTGGCTGGCGTGCGGGTGTCGGCGCATTTTTTGATTCGCCGCGACGGCTCGATCACGCAGTTCGCCGCCTGTGGCGCGCGGTCCTGGCACGCGGGTGAGTCTCGATTTCTGGAGCGAGAGCGTTGCAACGATTTCTCGATTGGTATCGAGCTTGAGGGTACTGGGGATATCCCGTATGACGCCGCTCAATACCACGCTCTTGTGCGCTTGA
>CAIPGD010000175.1 GCA_903864485.1 uncultured bacterium
CAAGCGTCAGGCCAAGCGCTCCGGGCAATCCGAAGAGTAAGACGACCAAGACCCGGATGCCGTGCGGCCAATAGATTAGGTTGATCCCGGAGGTGACTTCAAAGTTCTGGAAAAACAATCCGTTGATCCACCAAGAGCCGACGCCCAGAACCGCCGCGATCAACACATAGACGAGATGGATTGATCGGATCGGACTGAGGATGCGCTGGGGGCGAGGCATAGTGATCGTCGGTATCATAATAAGTCGTACTTGGACGATACTAGTACTGATAATCAAAAACCGTAAATCGGCCATTGCTGTGGAGGTGGTGTGTGCCTTTGATCTGCGGGAAAAACTCGGGTTCGATCGTGGCGACCACCGCTTCCTGATAGGTGCTTGGGGTCAAGGCGGTGATCCGGTTGATCGCTGCTGACCGGCCATAGGCGTCAAAGCCCTGGCGCTGCGAGACGCGATAAATCTCCGCGCCCTTGAATAAGAGTCCACCATTCCTGGCCCGGTTCGGATCAACGATCACTGGGTTTTGGGGGTGAGGGGTCCATGCGTCCGTGATCGGTTCGTTGGCATAGAAGACATGTAGCTCGCAGCAATAGTCGCCGATCCCTGCGGAGTCGATATTCGTCAACAGCCACCACAGGCCATCGTGTTGCAACAACATCGTGTCGGCAGCGGCGATGTTGCGCATGAGGGTTTTTTTGAACACCCACTGATCAGGCAGCGCGATGCACTCGTAGAGGCGGATTTCTCCGCTGGCTGAACTCTCCGGGCAGAGATAGTGTTTGGATTGATAAGTAAATAAAAAAGGGAACGAAAGGTGAAAAGGCTCCTGGATCGCCGGGCCAATCCGGGTCGATCTGTCCGCATGGAGTTCGTAGACTGAAATGCACGCCCTGGATTCTCGATAGTTATAGTCTTCGACAAAGCAATAGCTGCGTTGTTGATCACTCAACACAAAGGGGTCGGCAAGAAAGTGACCAGGCGGATTCGGGATGGTTTGGGCTTGGTGCATGACCAGGTTCTGCCATCCGCCCGGCCGGAAGGCGACCCCCCAACGGTAGTTGTTTTTCAGCAGGTACTTATTGCGCCATTTCTTCCAAATCGTGGCGATGAGCGATCGCCCGTAGCGCAATTGCGCCAGCAGATCCGGAAACCCCTGCTCCGGACCGCAATCGGGACCTAGGCCTGAAAGCGGCACGTTCGCCATCAAATTCTGGCTCGGTTCAAATCGCGCACGGCCCTGCGCGAGCAGATGTTGAAACGCAGCGGTCGCCTGTGCACGGAGGGTTGCCTGATTCAGCAGGAAATAGAATCGGGTCGCAAAGGCACCCCGAAACATCACGTCACTGGCGCCCGCGAGCGGTTCTTCCGACTTCAATTCGGAGGGCTTCGTCGTGCTGGGGTTTATGTGCTCAATCGTGAAGGTGGTCACGTCCCGTCGGAGGGCGACTTCCCAAAATCCCGCGGGTTCTCTCGATCGCTCGCGCCCGAGACCCGTTCGCAGCGCCAGCACGCCATGATGCGAGCGTTTCGCCAGCGCTGACAGGGCAGCGTCGCTGATGGTTGGATCGAGGCAGATCAGCAGGTCGCAGTCTGCGAGGGCCCCCGTTTTCGCCCCCAAGTCGCCGGGCTCACTTCGCGCGGTGTGATGATTAAATCTGGGGTGCCTTCGTAGCGCCAATGATTCGAGCCGCATCAGTAGCGACAGGCTCATTGCAGCTAATCGATTCTGCTCCTTGATGCCCTTCGTGCCGTCGGTCCTATCGCTGCCCTGTATGATCAGCCCCGCCATCTCCAGTCCTGGTTGGCGTCGGGTCCATTGGGCGAGCGCCAGCTCAGATTGATTTGCCTTTGGATCAGTCACCAGCAGGCCAATACGCAGCCGATCCATTGAAGTCCTGCGGAGGAGGCCCGGTTGCATCACTGGTGGCGCCATCGGTTCTGAAATGAGTGCCATCGTTGAGTCGTCCAGAGTTGGGGGTTGGGGCTATTAATTCGGGATGGGGCGCACGCGTTCGGGAGCGCCTGGCCCTGGCGCCCGATGATCTGTTGCGCGATCGGGTCTATCGAAGGCTTTGGCTCTCGATCCTGACGGCGGCATTTGCAAATCAGGTCATGTTGCTGGCGCTGCCGCTCACGGCGGCGGTACTTTTGCACGCATCGCCCACGCAAATGGGCTTGCTGACGGCGGCTGAACTGACCCCGTTTATCGTGCTTTCACTGCCTTCTGGGGTGTGGCTGGACCGGGTGCGCAAGCTCCCGGTTTACCTCGTGGGTGAGGCCCTGATTGCCATGGCGTCGGCCAGCGTGCCCTTGGCGGCCTGGCTCGGTCAGCTCTCGATGGCCTGGCTGTATGGGGTGGGATTGCTGCTGGGCGCGGTTCACACCGTGTCGGGTAGTGCGGCACAAATTGTCCTCACCCAGGTGGTGGGGCGCGATCGCCTGGTGCAGGCCCATGCCAAGAATGCGCTCGCCAACTCTGGGGCCGAGGTGATTGGGCCAGGCATCGCCGGGCTACTGATCAAAGTGCTGGGTGCACCCGTTTCGCTCCTGATTAATGCGTGTTTATTGCTGGGTTCGGCGCTGATCCTGCGCGGATTGCCCCTGCGCGAAACGCTTAATGACCGGTCGGATTCCTCGATGATGGGTGCCTCAAACATCGGCTCCTCATTGATCGGCTCCTCGTTCATCGGCTCCTCGTTTATGGGTGAACTATGGGCGGGACTGCAGTTTGTGGCCCGACATCGTTTGTTAATGACCTTGGCTGTCCTCATGGGAATTTGGCAGATGGCCCATTACGTGGCGCTCACGGTCCAGATTTTGTTTGCCACCCGCACGCTGGGGCTCAGTGAGCAGGCAATCGGATTCAGCTATGCCGGGATGGGGATCGGGACCATCGTTGGAAGCCTTCTTGGGCATCGTTGGAGCCACCGCTTTGGCCCGGGGCCTTGCCTCGTGTTGGGCTATGCCGTGACAGGTGCCGGCTGGGGATTGCTCGCCCTCGCCCCCGAAGGTTTTTGGGGCGTTGCCGCATTTGCTGGCATGTTGATGAGTTTTTCGGCTGGCGCGATCTTCATCTTCATTAACTTCCTGGCGCTTCGACAGTCCGTGACGCCAGCGCCGATGTTGGGTCGGATGACCAGCACAATGCGCTGGCTGACCTTGCTGGCCGCTGGGCCAGGCGCGCTGGTTGGGGGGTGGTTGGGGGAGCATGTCAGCTTGCGGGCAAGCCTGGGTCTGGCGTCTGCCAGTGCACTTGTGTTGGCCTGGGTGGCCTGGAGCCTGCCGGCGATTCGGAGTCTGAAGGCACTACCCAGCTCGGAGCCAGAGCCGCAGGCGGCTTAAAATCCCGTTTGTGATTGTTCCCATGCCTTTGCGTCCACGCCTTTGCCTCCAATTTTGTCCCCGATTTTTGAGCTGAATCATGGCTGTTAACCTCTCCGCGCCCGATCCGGCTGTGCTCGCCAGCATTGCCGGTGTTGAACTTGGAATCGCCCAGGCGGGCGTTCGCAAGGCGAACCGGGACGATCTCACCGTCCTCTTGCTGGCCCCGACGGCCAGCGTGGCGGGCGTTTTTACCCGCAACCGGTTTTGCGCTGCACCGGTCACGGTTTGTCTCGAACATCTGGCCCAGCACACACCCATCCGCGCCTTGGTCATTAACACGGGCAATGCCAACGCGGGGACCGGTGATCCTGGGATGGCGGCTGCGCGTTTAACGTGTGATCGGATGGCCCACGAACTGGGCTGCGCAGCGCAGGCCATACTGCCGTTTTCCACGGGTGTGATTCTTGAGCCCCTGCCGGTGGATCGAATTGTGGCTGCGCTCCCAGCCGCCATTGCTAACGCGGCGCCCGCCCACTGGGCCGAGGCCGCACGCGCCATCATGACGACCGACACGATCCCCAAGGCCGCCTCGCGCAGCGCCATGATTGGCGGACACCGGGTTGCGGTCACAGGCATCGCGAAAGGCGCTGGGATGATCCGCCCCAACATGGCAACGATGTTGGGTTTTATGGCCACCGACGCGGCAGTGCCTCAGACGCTTCTCGCCCGCTGGGTTCGCGAGATCGCAGACGCCAGCTTTAATCGCATCACGATCGATGGCGACATGTCGACCAACGACAGCTTCATGGTGATCGCCAGTGGTGCGGGGGCTTTGCGCATCAGCGACGGCGCGAGCTCGGAAGCCCAGCAATTGCGCGCCTTGATGACCGAAGTGGCACTCGAGTTGGCGCAAGCCATCGTGCGCGACGGTGAGGGTGCAACCAAATTCATCACCATTCAAGTCGAGACCGCTGGAACCCCTGCCGAGGCGGCGCAAGTCGCCTATGCGATTGCGCACTCGCCGCTCGTGAAGACCGCCTTTTTTGCGTCCGATCCAAATCTGGGCCGCATTCTCGCCGCGATCGGCTACGCCGGAATCGAAGACCTCGATGTCCGCTCGGTCGATGTCTGGCTCGATAGCGTCCGGGTGGCCAAAGGGGGCGGGCGTGATCCGGACTATCGCGAGGAAGATGGCCAGCGCGTGATGCGTCAAGCCGAGATCACGATTCGCGTGGCCCTCGGACGTGGGCACGCGACGACAACCGTCTGGACTTGCGATCTTTCACATGACTACGTGTCGATCAATGCGGATTACCGCTCATGAGTGCTCAAGGTTTGACCGGGGTTGGATTGGACGCATCATCGAACGTCTCCGCGCGTCTTGAGCGCCTGCTCGAGCGTCTCGAACCGCTCCTACCCGCGCCGCGCGAGCCTGATTGGGGCGCGTCGATTGCGTTTCGGTGGCGACGCCAGCAGTCCATTTTCGGCCGCTTTGGGGC
>CAIPGD010000176.1 GCA_903864485.1 uncultured bacterium
GATCGCGTCCGACCCTCGAACTCAATTTGCGCCAGAGCCATTCGTGGCGCGGGATGCTTGCCACGCTGCGGGTCATGAACAAACACCAGACGTTTTCCGTTCGGCGAAATCGCCAAGTCATCCGCCCCCGGGTCACGCCGATTCAATTCGTAGTTCACACCCTCAAGCAGATCAGTCACTCGACCCGTACTGATTTCAAGAACCAGAAGATGGGGGACACGGCCCATCGGGAGATTGTCATCCCAATGCCGGTAAACCGCATCCTCGGTGGCGTATGCCGTTTCCTTGCGATCCGAGAATGCTTTAAAGCGGGCCGCCTGATCCTTCATGCCCCGCCCCGCAGGCCAAACCCATGAAATCAGTGCGATGTGGCGGCTGTCGGGGAACCACTTGAATCCGCAAACGCCGGTCGGCACCTCACCCGCACGACGCGCTTCGCCCCCGGCAGTCGGTATCAGGTAGAGCTGAGGGGATGAATCCTTTTTTCCGTCCTGGTCCCGAGTTGCGACGAAAGCAATCCATGCGCCACAAGGGGAAAATTTCGGTTGGCTGTCTTTCTCGCCACAGGTCGTCAATTGTCGGGGCGCCAAGCCGGTCGTTGAGAACAGCCACAAGGCACTGCGGTTGCGATTGTCCTCCATCGAAGGTTGGGTCACGGCGCAGACCACCTGTGATCCGTCAGGGCTGAGGCTTGGAGTACCGATCCGCTGGAGCTTCCAAAGCAAATCCACCGTGAGCGTTTGAGCAGTTTTTTGATTCATGAAAACGATTTTGCTTCTTAAAAGTCTAGCTATTCTTAAAGATCTAATTTGTCCGAGAATTCATGCAAGGCAAACACAAGGCCATATAAAAAAACAAATACACCGGCTGACCCGAGTGGGCTAAACCCGAGTTCTCCGACAAACATCGAGCACGAGATCAACATAAGTGCAGTTCGCGCAGTGTTCCACCACTTTCGGCGGCTCCCTGACATCATGTCAAAGCCTCCGCTCCACCCAAAATTTCGCGCTCATACGCATGAATCGCTGGCAACCCGCCGGTGTGCAGAAACAGAATTCGCTCGTTGGGCTTGAAGAAACCTTTGCGGGCCAAACCAATCAACCCGGCCATGACTTTGCCGGTGTACACCGGGTCGAGCGGGATACCCTCGGTGCGTGCCAGCATCTGGATTGCCTCGACCATCGCCGGGTTCGAAATCGAGTACTTGGGCTGCCAATATCCGCCGACGCTCAGCACTGATTCAGGAGGCACCGTCATCGGCACGCCCAGCAAGTCCAATACGGCCTGCGCCTCTCGAAGGACCAGCGGCTCCTGATCCTGCGGGTCACGACTGACTCCGATACCGACAATCGGGATCTGGATGTGATTGCCGAGGAATCCGGCGAGCATTCCTCCGTGCGTCCCGGAGCTACCAGATCCGAGAACAACACGATCCATCGGTAGGCCCAACTCCAGCATCTGTTGCTGGAGTTCTTGCGCACAAGCCACATAGCCCAGCCCGCCCAGCGCGTTCGATCCGCCTCCAGGAATGATGTAAGCCTTGCGGCCCAGCGCCGCGACATCGTCCGCCACTTGATTCATGGCGGCCACCATGTTCGAGCCACCAGGCACCACGGTCATTGCTTCGACCCCCATCAGGCGGAACATGAAGTGGTTGCCGGTAGCGTCTTCGTGAAAGCTGCCGGGCACCCGCTCTTCAATGACGAATCGGCATTTGAGACCTTCTTTGACGGCAGCAGCCAGCGTAATCCGACAATGGTTCGACTGCGGCGCCCCGCAAGTCACCAGCGTATCTGCCCCCTGCTCCAAGGCATCTGCAACCAGAAATTCGAGCTTGCGGGTTTTATTACCGCCGGGAAACAGCCCCAGCATATCGTCGCGCTTAATCCAGACTTCAGGGCCAACGCCGCCGGGGCAACTCGCAGCCACTGCCGCAGAAAATCGCGGCATCGGTTCAATCGGTGTCGCGAAGGCCGTATAGCGACGTCGTGGGAAACGGGAGAGGTCCATAATCAACTCCAAGCAATGAATTTTGAGTGTATCCGATGCGCCAACTAATTACCTTTATAAGTACGATATGCCTGCTGGGTCTAACACCCTTGAGTCAGGCGCAGGAGTTCCCAAACCGGCCGGTCACGATCGTGGTCCCCTACGCCGCGGGCGGTTCGACGGATATCCTCGGGCGGACCTTGGCTGAGAGTCTGACGCGGGAACTCAAGCAACAATTCATCATCGAAAATGCCGGAGGCGCGGGCGGAACGATCGGCGCGGCGCGGGTCGCTAAAGCACAGCCCAATGGCTATACCCTTCTCTTCCACAACATGGGACACGCGGCGGCGCCGGCGCTTTATCGGACGCTCAGTTATGATCCCCTGAACGATTTTGAACCCCTGGGTTCGGTCGCGGATGTGCCGATGATTCTGGTCGGACGCAAGACCCTGTCGCCCAACACGCTGGCAGAGTTGATCCCGTACCTGCGTTCCAACCGAGACAAAGCCAACTTTGCGCATTCCGGTGCAGGCTCCACGGCGCAGCTTTGTTCGATGCTTTTTATGAGCACCATTCAAACTGACCTCACCACGATTCCATATCGTGGGACCGGCCCGGCACTGCAAGACTTGATCGGAAACCAGGTCGACCTGATTTGCGATCAACCAGTCTCGACCACCGCACACCTGCAAGCCGGATCGATTAAGGCCTTCGCGATCGCGAACAAGACTCGACTGGCGACCTTGCCAACGGTCCCAACCTTTGCAGAAGCGGGCTTGCCGGGCTTCGAGCTCGCGGTTTGGCACGGACTCTATGCACCAAAAGGGACGCCGAAGGCGGTTTTGCAAACATTAGAAGCGGCCCTCAAGCGCGCGCTCCACGACCCCGCCTTAATCCAGCGCTTCGCCTCACTCGGAACCGCACCGGTAGATGACTCCCAGGCCACCGCGCAGGCGCTCCGGGCCCATCTGGCCACAGAGATTGGGCGCTGGGGGCCGCTGATCAAAAAGGCCGGGGTGTATGCCGACTAGGTCCAGAACTCGAATGCCCAGACCTCGGGGTCAGAATTTGCACTCAAAATAACGGCGAATCCGAGCATTGATCGCCCCGATCAGGCTTTCTTTGCTGGCTGTTGGTGCAACTTGGTTGGCGGCGTCGCTCAGATACGCTTCGTTGTGGGTCTGGAAATCAAAGGTTTGCCGTGCCAGCAACTCAGTCCATTCCGGATGATTCTGCAGAATGGGTTGCAAGGCCTCCTTGGGAATTTCGGCCAAGATCACCTGGGTCAGTGCCTGCACGTTCGCATTGCGCCCCTCGCCAAGCATGAGGGCCATCTCACC
>CAIPGD010000177.1 GCA_903864485.1 uncultured bacterium
CCGCGCGGCGCGACTCGAACATGCCGCGCAACGTAACGGTCGTCAGTACCGACTGCTCTACCAACGCATCCGGGCAGCGATGGCGCCGGGTTCGGCGCCCGAGAATGGGCCTGATGGTGCGCACGACGCTGGGCTGGACTTTGAGTCCGACCTTGAGTCAAACAGCGCCCACGATCACCCCTCGTCCGATGATCTGAAATGAAGAGAAAAACTTGAATACTGAATCCGCCTTAACCGCGCAGGAGCCAAGGCTAAGGGTAGGCCTCTTGTCGATCAGCGATCGTGCCTCGCAAGGGGTTTATCAAGACCAGGGGATTCCGGCGCTTCAAGAATGGCTTGGGCGCGCGCTGACCGAACCGTTCGAGATCGAAACTCGCCTCATACCCGACGAGCGCAGCCAGATTGAAGCCACCCTAATCGAACTGGTGGATCAAGCCGGCTGCCATCTGGTGTTGACCACCGGCGGTACGGGGCCTGCGCCGCGCGATGTCACGCCCGAAGCGACACTTGCCGTGGGCGACCGTGAAATGCCCGGGTTTGGCGAGGAAATGCGTCGTATCAGCCGACATTTCGTGCCGACCGCCATCCTTTCGCGTCAGACTGCGGTGATTCGCGGTGGGGCGCTGATTGTCAACCTGCCCGGGCAACCCAAAGCCATCCGCGAGACCCTGGAAGGACTGCGCGATGCCGACGGCAAATTGAGCGTCGAAGGGCTTTTCAGCGCGATCCCCTACTGCCTCGATTTGATCGGGGCGCCCTATGTGGAGACCGACCCCTTGGTTTGCCGGGCTTTTCGGCCAAAATCGGCGCAGCGGCCAGCGCGAGGGATAGCGGCGGTTTAATCGCGAGGGCGGTCTAATTCGGGGCGGCCGCGCTTTTCAAGTCCTGCGGCCGACTTCCACTACGCCCGATACGCCGCGCAAGGCATTCATTGCCGACTGCGCCTGCTCGCGACCACTGACCTCGACCGTAAATCGCATCGAAGCGGTCTCGCCACGGGTCTGGGTCTGAAGTGCCGTCACATTGATCCGGTCACGGGCCAATACGTCCGATACATCGCGCAGCAGGCCCGGCCGATCATTCGCGCGCAGGAGCAAATCAAGCGGAAAGCGTCGTTGTGTCTCGAGGTGGCGCGAATCCCAGGCCGCCTCAAGCACTCGCTCTGGCACCCGTTTGACCAACAGCGCGAAGCTCTGGCAATCCGCCCGATGCACCGTAATGCCACGGCCACGCGTGACGAAACCCAGAATCGGATCGGGCGGCACGGGCCGGCAGCATCGGGCGAGTTGCGAGAGCACATCCACGCCCACCACCAAGACGCCCGAAGCGTTACCGCCCGCGGCCGGCGCATTCTGCCCTGGTCGGGCACGCACCATCCGGGCGAGCGCATCGGCATCGGCCCGCTTGACCTCGCGGGCCGCTTCTTCGGCCGCCAGCCGCGCCGCCTCGCGCGCGCTTTCCTTCGAGCCCTCTCGGGAACCATCGCCTGTACCCTTATGGCCGTCATAACCATACTGGCCATGCGTACCGTGCGGCCCATGATGACCATGATGACCGGGCGAATCGTGGTTAGCCCTGATTGCTTCTTCCAATGCGCGCGAGCCGATGTCCTCGCGCGCCGTGGCGATAAACAGCGCCCGCGAATCTGGTAATCCGAGGCGATGCGCGAGGGTTTCAAACGGAAGGACTGTGCGGCCCTCACGCGCCAGAGCTCGCTCGACTACCGCCCGGCCGCTGGCGATGTCGCGCTCGATATCGAGCCCGTTAAACCACTGTCGAACTTTGGCACGGGCGCGCGGACTCGCCAGATAACGGCGCTCCGGATTCAACCAGTCGCGCGATGGCCCTGCAGTCGGATTACGGACGGTCAGGATTTCGACCGTCTGACCATTGCGCAATATGGTCTCGAGGGGCACGAGGACCCCGTCGACCCGTGCGCCGCGGCACTTATGGCCCAGTTCAGTATGAATCTGATAGGCAAAATCAAGTGGCGTCGCGCCCATCGGCAACTCGAGCACCCGAGCCTGCGGCGTCAGCACGTACAAGTGCTGATCCGGCACCAGACTCGCGGCAACACCCGAACCCAACTGCTCCCCCACATCACGCTGCCACGCCAACAACTGACGCACCCAGGCAATGCGCTGTGCATCCTCAGGATTCTGGGCAGTAGGCGCGGCACCGGCCAAACCCACGCTGCGCTCTTTGTAAAGCCAGTGCGCGGCCGCGCCATATTCGGCGTAATCGTGCATTTCCTGAGTACGGATCTGGATCTCGAACGCACGACCGTCTTCGCCAGTAACTACCGTATGCAAGGATCGATAACCGTTCGGCTTGGGTCGAGCGATGTAATCGTCGTATTCGCCCGGCACCGCTTGCCACAACGAATTGACAATGCTCAGCACCGTATAGCACTCGCGCACATTGGACACGATGACCCGAAATGCCCTGAGATCCTGCACCTCATCAAATTGCAGATTCTTCGCGCGCATCTTTGAGGCAATGCTGTAGATGTGCTTTGCCCGCCCAGACACCTGCGCGACGATGCCCGCCGCCTTGAGGGCCTGATTCAGGCGATCAATTGCCTGCGCGACCCGGTGCTCACGCTCGACCCGACGTTCCTCGAGAAGCCGTGCTACGCGACGGTATTGTTCTGGATCAAGGAAGCGAAAGGCGAGATCCTCAAGCTCCCATTTAAGCTGCCAAAGCCCCAGGCGATTCGCTAAGGGCGCCAATACTTCGAGCGAATCCTTGGCGAGACCGGGCTCGGGATCACGCTTGCTTGCCGCGTGATAACGCAAGGTCTGAAGTCGTGACGCGAGGCGCAGCAGCACCACTCGGATATCGGTCGACATCGCCAGCAACATCCGCCGCAGCGTCTCGAGTTGCGAAGCGGCGGTGGCCGAGTTGGATGCAATCGCTGAATCCGCCGCATTGGTCGATTTGGACGGTTTGCCTGAGCCCGAGCCTGAGCCTGCGACTACGACCGCGCCCCCACCAATCGCCCCACCCCCACCCCCGATCGCGAGCGCCCCAATTGATCGCAGGCGGATCAGGCGACCTACACCTTCGACCAGGGTAGCCACTTCGGTACCGAATTGCGCCGAAATTTGATCAAGCTTGATCGGCGGTACCCCACCAAATAGAGCGGCCGCGGTCAGCGTGGTTTCGTCCGCCGCAAGGCCGCGCAAGACCTCGGCCGTACCCCGTGCATGAGCCAAAACGGATTCACCGTTGGGCGCGACAGGGTCTGCCCCCAAACGCTCATACAACCATTCAAAAGGATCGACCATTCAGAGATTGTGATCGATTTTGACCCGCCTGATTCGCGACGACATTCGCAACGGCATTAGCTTCGGCATTTGCGACGGCATCGAGGCTCACCGACTTTCGAGTAACGATCCCTGGATACGGGCTGGCGACTGCATCCGGATCGCCACGTGCACCCGAACGGGAATTCGGGGAGCCGGCTGACCGCCTAGGCCAATGGCGTTGTAATACCGGCATCCCCCGCCCCAGGCCGCAATACTGAGACCCGACCCACAGCCGTCCATCGTGCGCAAGGTACTCAGCAAGATTGAACCCGCGAAGGGCACCCGCACAGGAACCCCGTAAGTCAACTCAAGCACCAACAGATTTGCATCGGCGAGTGACTGCCCCGACGCGCGTCCAACGGGCGCTCCGCCCTGAAGTCCGGTCGCACTCGAAGCACCGGACGCCGGTTGACGCAAACGGTACTCCGTGGGCAAGGCATCGAATGCAATCTGGCGGCCCTGATTGAGGGGCCCTGAATCGTCCCGTGCAGGTTCGCCCCAGTCACTGAACGAGGCCGTTGTTGGAGAATGTTGACGCAGCTCAATCCAGCCACTGGAACGACCCAGAAGCACTTGTGCTCGGCTTTTGAGACGGGCGGCAACGACTTCACTGGTGCCTTGCGAACCAAAGAGCCAAGGGCTTAAGCCATCGGCAAGGCCCTGCACAATGGCCTGCGCGTTCGCGTTTGAGACACTACCGGCGCGCGCGGCTTCGAACAAAGCATGACGGAGCGCCAATCGGGCGACCAACAATTCGGACGCTTGAAAAAAACCGAGGCCAAGGGTGAGCATGACCGGCACCGCGATTAACCACTCGACCATCATCAACGAACGTAGCGGACCGTGGGCGTTGGGCTAGTCCCTTCGCGCCGCCGCGCCGTCGACTTTGAACGAACCGTGTTCTCAACCGTCGCGAGATCACCGACCCGCTCCATCAAACCGGCATGAATGGGCCGGGTCGTATCGTCCAGCGCCGCCGAATCGATTCGCGCGAGCGCATCCCGAGCTCGCTGCATCGACAACATCGCAACGTTCAACGCGGCCTTAGCCCGGGTTGCCCGGTCGGCGCGATGGGGTTCCTCATCGGTGGGATCAACATAAGCTGCGCGCGCATACGCTGCCAGAGCCGCGTCCAGACGCCCGGTTCGCTGCATGAGATTGCCCAGCCGGAACCAAGCCCGCTCGAGCATCGGATCCTGCGCGAGGATCTGATACAAAAGGTCCACAGCGTCGGTATCCCGATTCTCTCGATAAGCGACTTCTGACTGCAGCAAGAGTCGCTGAATACTCTTCCCATCGGGCGGAGTAACGCTCGCTTGACTGGTCCGATCGCCCCATGAACACAGCAACGGGGCCTGCGCGAAAGCTTCCACCCGAAAATTCGCCAAGCCTGTCAGGACACAACCTAGCCAGAGGATTTTGATGGCTGATCGACCCGCTTGAGTGATTCGTTGCATTCCGTTCTCCGTTCAAGTCATCAGGATATAAAGTCACCGAACACCAGGTCGCGCTCTGTCGAGATATCGATTTCGGTTCGCCGAAGCACAGTTGATCGCCGACCCGCCACTGCAACCGCGCTAAGGCACCACTGGCCACCTCAAGCACCGAAGTGGCGGCTCGGCAACGCGCGATTTGAGTCGCCCCCCAATTGGGTCGAAGTTCGACGATCCGCAACTCCGCATCGAGAAAAACCAGATCGATCGGCATCCGCATTCCCATCGAATGCACCGTCGAGCAACGGTCAAACCAGACCCCCGCGCGAGCGTGCAACCGTGACCGCGTTAGGAGCCCCAATGCACGCTGAGTGAAAGACGACGCAATCAAGGCGCGGACGGTGCTCATCGTCCAAAGCCCTCCTGCATGAGGCGCATCGCGACTGGAAACAATAAAACGGCAAACGTGCCTGGGAATATGCAGACCGTGAGTGGCAACATCATTCGCACCGGCGCCTGCATCGCTTGACGTTCAGCGCGTACCCATCGGGCGGCGCGCGAAGCTTGGGCTTGAGCCCTCAACACCGACCCCAGACTGGCGCCCTGGCGCTCGGCGATCTGCAAGGCGGCCACCAGACTCGCGATCGCGGGGAGGCGAATTCGGTCGGCCAAGGCCGCGAACGCTTCGGTGCGCGGTCTGCCCGCTCGCAAGTCCTGGAGGACATGGTCCATCTCATCGCGCAACGCGCCCGGATGGAGCCGATCCACCGCGATTGCGAGCGCAGCCCCGAGATTGGATCCGGCCTCAAGCGCCAGCGTTAAGACATCGAGCAGGAAGGGGAGCGCTCTGAACACCTCGCGTTCGCGGCGTTCCGCATGATCGCGAAGCCAGATTAGTGGCAGACAGGCGCCAAGGCTCGTAGTGCTCAAGATCATTGAAGTTCCGCCAAAATCCAGCGCGAAGATCAAAACAATTCCCAGCAAAGCTCCATACCCTGCGGCGAGGATGATCGCTCCGACAATGGATGCAACCGGCAACTCGACCGACCAACCCGATCGCTTGGCAAGCCGCTCGAGTGCTACGTCGGCCGCGGGCCAAAGTCGTGACGCAAGTGGCTCGCCGAGCAAACCTATTAACGTCAGGTGATGGCGCCAGAACCAAGGAATCGTGTTGGTGCGAAGAAGAGATTTAG
>CAIPGD010000178.1 GCA_903864485.1 uncultured bacterium
CGTGGCTTCTTGAATCATGTCGCGAACCACTTCCATGGCGTCATGCTGAATAATTCTCAGATTCGTCAACTGTTGATCTGCGATACGACGCAGCAAGGCCCCGCAGCCGGCGGTGTAAACCTCAACGCCAATGAAGTCAGTTTCGGGGGAGGCGGCTGCAATCTGGGCGGTTGTTTCGCCCATGCCAAAACCAATCTCGAGAACCCGCGGGGCCTTGCGGTCGAAGACCCTCTCAAGATCGAGTGGTTGGGGCTGCCAGGGCAATCCCCATTTCGGCATCCCCGTCTGCCAGGCTTCGCGCTGGCTTGGCGTGAGGTGTCCGCTGCGGTGAACAAAACTCTTGATATGAGAGGCAGGCCCGCCGACCGGACTAACAGCCGGGTGCTGAAACGAACCCCCGGGGCTCGTGCTAGGATCCATCGCGCTCGCGGGTGTAGTTCAATGGTAGAACGGCGGCTTCCCAAGCCTCAAGCGTGGGTTCGATTCCCATCACCCGCTCCAGATTCACATCGGCCCGCTGCGCGTTAGAGCGGCAGCGGGCGTGCACAGGATTCGGTTGCCCTCAGGCGCTAAGCTTAGTCGCGCGGCTTGAGCGCGTTCTCGAGCTTGGTCGACATCTTGTTGTAGGCCGAGCGGGCGGGCTGGGCCAGGATCACACGCTTGCGACGGCCGTCGGTGGGTTCTGGCAACAGCGTCAGCCATCCCATTTGGACGAGCGCAGACAGGCGGCCGTGCAGGTTTGCCACGCTGCCGAGGTCGCGGTGGCGAATGACGTCGGCCACGAAAATCTCCCGCTCTTCGAGTTCGGCTCGAGCGACGAACTCCAGAATGTTCTTGGAGGTTGGATCAAGTGTGTCAAATCCCGTCGACTCTTCGACAGTCGCGATGACATTTTTGACGCGGAACAGAAAATCTTTCAGTTCGGTATTTGAGGCCAATTTGCTCGCCTTGGTTGTAATCAAAGTAGATGGGGAATTGTAAGGCTATTTTGAATGGGTTTTGGCGCCCCATGCATGAACGACGTCACTCCGCGGCAACATCGGGGGCACTCGAGCCACGAATAGTTCCATTCTATAGGACCGTTCAGTTCGCCGCGATCGATCATCCGCTCACATTGATGCCCTTTTCGCGTATGAGTTTTTCCCATTTCGCGAGATCAGACTGCAGGAAGCGGGCAAAGTCTTCTTCAGAACCGGCGGGTGCAGGGTCACTGCCACGGTCCAGCATGTCTTTGCGAACTTTAGGATGTTGCAAAGCCTTGTTGAATGCGGCGTTTATTTGCTGGGCCAATGCCGGTGGCATCCGGGCTGGACCCAGCACGCCGAACCAGCCGATCGACTCGTAGCCCGCCAAGCCGGACTCAGCGACGGTGGGCAATTCGGGTAGGGCAACCGACCTCCGGGCACTAGTGACGGCCAGTGCCCGCAGCTTGCTGCCTTGCACATTCGGCATCACAGTCTGGGCGGGCGCGAACATCAGATTGATATGTCCGGCCAGAAGATCCGTCAGCGCCTGACCGGTGCCCTTGTATGGGATGTGCTGCAGGTCCAGATGAGAAAGCGCCTTGAAGAGCTCTCCGCTCAGATGCGAGGCAGAGCCCGCGCCCGAGGACCCAAACCGCAGGTCGCCCGGATGAGATCTGGCGTAGGTCAAGAGTTCGGCGATGGTTCGCACGGGGATGCTGGGGTGCACGGTCACCACATAGGGCGAGGCGGACACGAGTGCAATCGGTGTGAACTGGGCGAGGTTGCGCTCGTTCAAAACCGCGGTCGATCCCATCATCAGGGTGTAACCGTCGGGGGGTGATTTGCTGACCA
The DNA here is from genome assembly GCA_903864485.1 of uncultured bacterium. Lineage (GTDB taxonomy): Bacteria > Pseudomonadota > Gammaproteobacteria > Burkholderiales > Burkholderiaceae_E > RFPW01. The sequence continues at coordinate 1,818 of CAIPGD010000178.1, forward strand.
GGTCGCCACCGATTTGCCCGGCGGCCCCCGGCTTGTTTTCGATGATCAAGGGCTGCGCCCAGATCTCGGTCAAGATCGGCGCGAGTTGCCGGATCAAGGTGTCGGCGCCACCGCCCGGTGGGAACGGGACGATGACGCGAACGGGTTTGACTGGAAAGTTGCGCGCGGCGTCTTGCGCCCAGGCGGGGTCGGATTGCACCCCGAAGCCGGCGAGAGCTGAGAGTGCCGTGAGCCCTATTGTGCTGAGTGCACGACGGCGATCGGTCCGGTTGGATTCCAACTGATGCGTGGATTTTGGTTGCACCTTAACCCCGCGCTGGAATGCTTGGATCAAGGGCCACTGAACCAGGGCCGATTGGATCAATGATTCGATTCCGAAGAGTCATGACTCCTTCGATGCTGCATTCCACAACATCACCCGGTTTTAGAAAGAGTTCGGCCGCATTGTCTTTGCCGACCGCGACGCCTCCAGGGGCTCCGGTTGAAAACATGTCGCCGGGTTCGATCGGAATAAACCTGGAGAAGTGTTCAAGGATGTCCGGGAGCTTCCAGATTTGCTCCTCGGTGTTCACCCGCATCCGTTCTTCACCATTGACCTGGCAGGTCAGCCACAGGTCATAGGGGTTTGCGATCTCGTCGATCGTGATGATTTCGGGTCCGAGTGGACCAAACCCGGGAATGTTCTTGGCGGTCCAGAACCTCGAGCCGGACGCGACTTCTCGTTGTTGCAGATCGCGGCACGTCAGGTCATTTAGGACGGTGACTCCAGCGACGTAGTCAAACGCTTCGGCTTTGGTGACACCGAGGGCCCGCTTGCCGATGACGAAAACCAGTTCGGGTTCGTAATCGAGGCGAGTAATACCGGCGGGGCGGGAGATCGTGGCTTCATGCCCAACGAGACAACTGTTGAGCTTGATAAATCCAGTGGGCTCCTCGGGGATCTCTTTGATCAACTGGGTTCGAGTGAGTTCCTCAAGGTGCTTGCGGTAGTTTTTACCGACACAGAGAAACTTGTCCGCGTCCATCATGGGCGGCAGAAATTCAATTTCCTCAATCGGCAGGAGGCTCGATTCGGTGGCCTCGTCGACCCACCGGCGCGCGGTTGTCAGGGCGGGCTCGCCAGCACGAAAGAAGGCTTTCATGGTGCGCGGGAATTGAGATTTCCCGGTTCGTGCCGCGGCTTCTTCGAAGCGGAGTACGCCTCCGCCGGTCGAATTGGGGATTCGGCAACCAATTTCGATTTGGTTGGTTTGGCGGTTCAGAAAAGTAATCAGACGCATGGCGAAGGGTTTGGATGGTTTGTGAATGTCGGTACTGTAGCGCCCGTGCGCACTAGACAGATTTTGGAAACCGATTTCATGCCCCTTTTTGCAATCACCGTTTTTCTTTCGGCCTTCCTGCTCTTTCAGGTCCAGCCGATCGTGGCCAAGATGATCCTGCCCTGGTTTGGCGGTTCCTCGTCGGTCTGGAGCGTGTGCATGGTGTTCTTTCAGGTTGAACTTCTGCTCGGCTACGCCTACGTCCATTTTCTGCATTCAACCTTAAGCCTGCGGCGGCAACTGCAGACCCACGCGGGCTTGCTCCTGATCAGTTTGATTGCGCTCCCGGTCGCAGCAAATCCCGACTGGAAGGGAACGGCCCTCGCGCATCCGTCGCTCAATGTTCTCGCAGTCCTGGCGACGGCAGTGGGTGCGCCCTATCTCTTACTTTCAACCACGGGGCCATTGATGCAAGCCTGGTTGGCGCGAGCGGCGGACGCCGGGGGAGTGCAGGCGCAACCCTATCGCCTGTACGCCTTGTCGAATTTGGCCTCCATGCTGGCTTTGCTCACTTATCCGGTGCTTGTCGAGCCGCGTTGGGCGGTGCAGTTGCAGGCGAGTTTCTGGTCGCTGGGATACGCAGCGTTCGTGTTGGCGTGCCTCGGCGTGGTTGCGTTCACCTGGAAAAAGATTCCAGGAACGCTTGACCCGCAGCTTCCCCAGGCTGCGCCAACTTCGGCCAAGGCGCCGAGTTGGGGCGATTGTCTGTTGTGGCTGGGGCTCGCGGCGACGGCTTCCATCCTGTTGCTGGCGCTCACCCGGCACATGACCCAGGACGTTGCCCCCGTGCCCTTCCTTTGGGTCCTGCCGCTCGGCATCTACCTGCTCAGTTTCATCCTTTGCTTCGATGCGCCGCAGTTCTATCTGCGCCCGATGTACCTGATCTCGTTGCCGTTCGCCTTGATCTGGCTCGATCGCGTTGTGGATATGGTCGGAATGAGCGCGCCCATTCTCGTGGCGCTACTGAGCATTAGTCTTTTTATTTTTTGTATGGTCTGTCATGGCGAATTGGTCCGGCGCAAACCGCCTGTCCAGCACCTCACTCTTTTTTATCTCATGATCTCCCTGGGGGGGGCGCTTGGCGGCCTGCTGGTCGGTCTTGTTGCGCCTGCTGTATTCAACGCGTATTTCGAGCTTCCGATCGGTCTCTTTCTGATGGCGGCCTTGGTGGTCATCCTGCTCTGGCGCGAATACCGGCTACCGACGCGAACGCTGCTGGTGGTTGCGTTGGTCGTCTACGGTGTGCGCCTGGGCACGATTTCGACGGGTTATGTCGAGGGCTATCGGGTCGTTGTTCGGAATTTTTACGGTCAACTCCGCATCGAAGACCGGGAGGATCAGGTGCTCGGGCCGGTTCGGGCGATGTTTCATGGCCGAATCATTCACGGCGAAGAAGCCTTGGCACCAACATTCCAGAACCAGCCCACCTCGTACTATTGTGTTGGATCAGGCATTGAACGGGTCATTCGGTCGTTGCCGATCGAGCCCGCACGAAAAATTGGTGTGATCGGCCTGGGCGCCGGGACTCTTGCGGCCTACGGGCGCACGGGCGATGTCATGCGCATTTATGAGATCAATGAGCAGGTACTCGATCTGGCGCGGACCGAGTTCAACTATCTGAAACGAAGTCAGGCTGAGGTTGTGCCGGTGCTGGGCGACGGGCGATTGATGTTGGAGCGGGAGCCATCGCAACAGTTTGATCTGCTCGTACTCGATGCGTTTTCGGGCGACTCGATCCCAACCCACCTGGTCACCCTTGAGGCGATCGAAATCTACCTGCGCCATTTAAAGCCAGGCGGCATTTTGGCGTTTCACACCACCAACACGTATCTCGATTTGCGTCCAGTCATGGCCGCGGCGGCACAGGCGTTTGATCGAAGCGCACTTGCGTATACGTGGATTCCCGATGCGCAGTTCCCGTTGTGCCGGCGCTCGGAGTGGACGGTACTGCAACCTACGACAACTGCTGGGTCGCCATCGGTTTCCGACTGGGAGCGGTTGCCGGTTAAAGCCAATTTCAAGCCTTGGACTGATAGTTATTCGAATCTGTTGGGAATTTTGCGCTGAGGCCTTGATATGACCTCGCGTCGCTAAATCAATGTGCTTATAGCGCCGTTCTAAGAGTTGAACTGAAGGAGTTCTCGACTCCGATGAGCCTGCCCGCCTTAATGCCTTTGATGCCGACCCTGCCGGCATCTGCTCAGCCGAGTGAAGGTCAACCGCCGTTGCCGCCGGTTGAACTTCCCGATGAAATGGCATCGCGTGATTCGGTCGACGGACGCGGACGTGCCATGTTCATCCCGCGGGGCGAAGACTCAGCGCAAACCTCCGATTCGGTACGTCGTGGACCAACCGAATCTGCCGGTCCCCGGTTGCGAACCATTCCGGTTAGCAAAACGACCCAGGCGGCAGACGCGGGGCCTGAGATTGCCGTGCGCAAACCTGGCGTCGTGCTCAGCCCGGCGGGGATCAACCCGCGTTTGCTTGCGATGGCATTCACTCAACCAATCATCCAGCGCCTGTTGGGACAGTGGTCCGAGGGCCGCACGGTGAGTTTGAGTATTCCATCAAGTCCCGGTCTGCCTGAACCACTTTCCGCGGCGTTGGCGCAAGCCGCTTCTCCTGCCCTCATGAAGGCGATCCTCGCCGTCGGGATGCGACAGGATGGCGTTGTGCTGGCGGCGCAACCGGTGGCATCGCAGCCGGTGGCTTCGGGTTCGCCAACTGAAGTCTCTTTCACTCACCATCAGACCGTTGCGGTTACCGAACATCAGACCGGCGCGGCCGCCGAACTCCAGTCCGGTGCGGTCGCGGTCGTAGCGACGCTTGCCGAGATCCCCGCGGCATCGGGCACTGCTTCGGCCGCCGCTTCAACCATCGTAGCGGCCGAAGCGCGAGGGGACGCTGGAACCCTCCCGATGATGGTGAGTCTGACCCTGTTGCCGCTTCCGGTTCAACCCGAACAGCTTCGCGCCGAGCGCGAACCGAACCGAAAGCGCGGTGGCCAAAGGGATGGTGATTCGGAATCCGGTTTGTCAGGCCTTTCGAACGTCCGCCGGGTTGGGCGGATGTTGCGCGGGCAAGTTGACCTCGGCCATCGGGGCCAACTCAATTTTGAGATTCGCAGTCTGAATGGCCGCTTCTCAGTGGCCCTCGGCGCGACGCCGAGTTTGGGGGCGGCCGCTAGACCGGTGTTGCCGGTCCTCGAAGAGGCGCTTCACCGATTGCCGGGCTTTACGGAATTGCACTGGAATGGCTGAATCGCGAAACGACTTCGGACGCGATTCACGGCCCGACTTGCGGCCCAACTTGCGGCCCGGCTTGCAGCCCGAATCCCAACGCGAACCCCGCAAAGCCGCTGCCTTGCGTTACCGGCCCGGTGACTCAGCGCCGCGCGTCGTCGCTCGGGGGGAAGACTGGTTGGCGGAAAAGATCATCGATGAGGCCGTGCGCGCGGGTGTGCCGCTGGC
>CAIPGD010000179.1 GCA_903864485.1 uncultured bacterium
GCGGGGACGCGCACTCTTTCATGACGTTCGGGCTATGCACGAGGAATGAAAAGTGTGCGCCCGCGCCACTCACGAATCAGGCGTTGCCTCGATGTTGCGCGCGGGTTGCCTAAAGGTTGCCTGAACGATGATTGTTTATGAGCGGCATGTTGGGGACCGATCATCGCCCCGTGGCTGAGGGTGGCGAGGACGCGCACTCTTTTATGACGTTCGGGCTATGCACGAGGAATGAAAAGTGTGCGCCCCCGCCACTCACGAATCAGGCGTTGCGTCGATGTTTCACGCGGGTTGCCCAAGGCTTACACGCGGATTGCCCGCGGGTTGCCTACGGGCCAATGCCGGCAAGCTCTGCGCGCAGATTAAACACCAACGGCCGCAGCCAAAGCTCACGTTCCAAGCCGTGGTTCAACGCCGGATCCTCAAGTACCGTCTGAGCCTCTGACGCGCGCCCCACAAGCAGATGTGACTTCGCGAGAACCACCAAGAAAATCGGCAAGCCAATGGCCTTCCCCGCTCGACGCCAAGCGGCAATGGCGGCGTCGACCTCATCGACGCCTTCGAGGTCGCCCTGGGCCGCGCGCGCCCACCCATGAACCACATGAGCGGCGGTAGCAAGATAATCAAAACCACGTTCGAGTGAAAGATCGCGAGTGATCACCGCAGCCGTTCGGGCGGACGATGCGTCATTCAGGTAAAACCCCGTCCACATCGCGCCACCCCAGGCAAACGCACGGCTAAACGGTGGCAGGCCCTCATGCGCTAGGGTAGTTGCTGCAGCAGCCTCTTGATTCGCGGCGTCGGCATTCCCCAAGAAGGCATGCACCCAGGCCAGAATGGCCCGGAGAGCGACTTCTGTGTCCTGCACCAAGCTGACGGCCGCGCTGTCTGCCGCGTGCTCGATCTCTAGCGCTCGGCGCAATTCATCGCGAGCCGCGCTGAACTCCCCGCGCCAAAAGTGAGTCGTCCCAAGCGCCCGTAGGGCTTCGCGTGACAGTTCTGAGCTATCCGCGAGTTGAACCAGCTGGGATGCGAGGGCATACGCCCGATCATAGTCGGCGACCCCGATCGCGAGTTGCCACTGCCCGCGCAGGATCCGAAACAATGGATCGCTGCGGCCATGACGCCGGCAGAGCGTCTGAGCGCTTTCGAAAAGGTCGGCGACTTCCTGGTCGTCCCACCCATGAGTCGCCATCCGCAGCGCACCAAGCCCTAGCTGCAGTTCAATGGTGTCGCCTACCTTCTCGTCACCATCGGGGACCTGAGGGAGCAAGCTCAGGGCCCGGCGAAACGCACTTCCAGCCTCTCGAGAGGCGGCTGCTGAGACCGCACGCCTCCCGGATACCAAATAATAATGAACCGCCTTTTGCGCACAAGCTGGCCGTGCAACCCGATCCTGAGTGGCTCGATCCCAATGAAATGCCATCGTTGGCGCCATCGCCGGATCAAGTGCAACGCCCTCGCGTTCGTACTGTTCGGCCAACGACTGATGCAAATCTCGGCGTTGTGAGAACAGCATCATGTTGTAGATCACCTTCAGCAACAGTTCGCTACGAAAACGATATTGCAACCCCCTTTGAAGTGCATCGCGAACTCGGGAGGTGAGAAGCACTTGATCAAAAATTTCGCATTGTTCTTCAACGACGGGGTGATCGCTTTGAATGGGATGAATCGCGGCCAGCGTCTGACTCTCAAAGTAGCTGCCAATGACGCTGGCAACCTTGATGGTGAGTTGTTCATCGGGCGATAGTCGATCGATCCGAGCAGTAATCAGCCCCTCGATCGTATCGGGCAATCGAATGGCACTGAGATCATCGCCCCCCGTCCAGCGCACCGTGCGGCCCGCGATGTGAATCAACCCGTCATCGCTAAGAGCGAGTGCGATCTCCTCCGCAAATAGCGGCGCCCCCTCTGAACGCTCGACAATCAGCCGGGCGGCCAATTCGGGGAGCGCATCGACTCCTAAGCTGGTGCAAGCGACCTGAATAATGGCGTCCGGCGTCAGAGGTCCCAACTCGAGCAGTTGCGCACTTGACGCCCCAGCTAGATCAGCGACCCACTGGACACCATTGCCCCCCTCCGGCGTCACAGAAACCAACAAGACCGGCTTCACACGTTCGGACAGGACGCATTGCATCAGCGCAGCGGAAGC
>CAIPGD010000180.1 GCA_903864485.1 uncultured bacterium
ACCATTGAGCCGGTCCAGATCGCAGGTGCCCTGATTGTCGTCGTCACCGTCATGATCCTGGGCCTACGGCGCTCCGGGTAGCGTCACTTTCAACCTCACTTCCAACCGCACTTCCCGTAAGATTCCGACTCCAGTCCCGACTCAGCAGCACGGCATTCATTTCTTCACTGCCCGATCAAACTGCGGATTCCAAAATGCACACCCCACTGCACAGTCTCGCGAATCGCTCACTGAAACGTTTTTCCCAGGCGCTCTTGGTTGGAGCCCTTGCCCTCCTGAGCGCAATGGCGTTTGCCCTCCCTGCGCCCAAAGACATTGAGCAGGCGGTGCAGGCCGGCAATTATCAACAGGCTGAGACCTTGGTGCGGGAAGTCCTGCGCGAAAAGCCTGAAAGCGCCAAGGCCCACTATGAACTCGGGCAAATTTTGGCTCGCCAGGCGCGGTTGCCCGAAGCACATAAAGAGCTCGTCAGGGCCCAGGAAATCGACCCGGCGTTGAAATTCACCAACAAGCCAGAAAAGTTTCGCGATCTGTTCGAACGCACCGGCGCGCCCGGGGCCGGCGTCACTGTGTCGTCTGGCCTGCACAGCGCTCCGATTTCGAATTCGTCCGCTAACGCTTCCGCAAATCCATCTGCGAGTCAGCCCTCGACCAATTCGCAGCGCCCCGCAGCTGCCGAAGGCATCGGCAGTTCAATCCCGATGTCGTATGTCTGGATTGGTCTAATTGGCGTCGGTATCCTGGCTTTTCTCCTGGTCCGGAATGCTCGTAATTCGTCGCAAGCTCAGCCCACCGCGGCGTATGGAAATGCCCTGGCGACCGCTGGCGTTCCGCAGCGCGGCTTTGGTGGTCAACCCGGCGGCTTTGGTGGTCAACCCGGCGGCTTTGGTGGTCAACCCGGATATGGTGGCTACGGCCCAGGCGCTCCCAATAGCGGCCCAGGCGCCATGACGGGTGCGGTAGTGGGTGGCTTGGCCGGCGTCGCCGCAGGCTACGCGCTCTCAAAAGCGCTCGAAGGCGATCATCACGACACCAGTCAGCATTCGCTCCAAAACCCCGCATCCGACCAATTTCAACCCCTGTCATCGGGACCGAGTCAGGATTTCGGCGCCTTCGATTCAGGATCGGGCGACGGTTGGGATAGCGGCGGTGACAGTTCCGGGGGTGACAGTTCCGGCGGAGGCGGCGACGACTGGTGATTGACCCACCCCGACCTCGAGTCCTGATCATCGGCGGAGGCTTCGGGGGACTTGAAGCCGCCAGGGCGCTAGCGAAAGCGCCTGTTGATATCACCCTGGTCGACAAGACCAACCACCATCTTTTTCAGCCACTGCTATATCAGGTGGCAACCGCAGGATTGGCTGCACCAGCCATCGCAGCGCCGATCCGGAGTCTGTTTCGAAGCCAGAGCAATCTGACGACTTTGCTTGCCGAGGTCGTTCAGATTGATGCCCCGGGCCAACGGGTCCTGCTTTCTGATGGATCCTCGCTGCTCTTCGATCACCTGATCGTTGCCGCCGGCGCCACGCACAGTTACTTTGGCCATGACGAGTGGGAGCAACATGCCCCCGGGCTCAAAACCCTCGAAGATGCATTCGAAATCCGCCGACGCGTGCTGTTTGCATTCGAGTCCGCCGAAAAAGAGCCTGACCCGGAGCGGCGCAAGATCTGGCTGACGCTCTGTGTGGTCGGCGCCGGTCCCACCGGCGTCGAGATGGCGGGCGCGTTTGCGGAAATTGCCCGCCAGACCTTGATCGGCGAGTTCCGACGGATCGACCCCCATCACGCCAGAATCCTTCTGCTCGAAGGTGGGCCGCGGGTCCTTCAGGCGATGCCACCTGATTTGAGCGCAAAAGCCCTGACACAACTTCAAAAGCTCGGAGTGGAAGTCCGGCTCAATTCGATTGTCACCGATCTGGACGCCAATGGATTGCAGGTCCGCGGTCCGGCCCCTGCCGGTGTCGCCGGTGAGATTTCTTATCGTATCGGTAGTAAATGCGTGGTCTGGGCCGCTGGCGTCGCCGCTTCGCCACTGGGCAAACAATTGGCGTTGAGCACGGGCTGCACCGTCGATCGCGCGGGACGAGTTGTCGTCGAACCCGACCTGAGCGTGGCCGGCTTTTCGAATATCAGCGTGATCGGCGACCTCGCCGCCGCGCTTAGTTATCACCCTGGTGGCCCCCCCACAGAGGTTCCCGGCGTGTCACCCGGTGCGAAGCAGATGGGGCGCGTGGCCGCACGTAACGTATTGCATCGGATCGCCCAAACAACAACGACCCCGTTTGTTTATCAGGATTACGGCAATCTGGCGACGATCGGTCATAACGCAGCGGTGGTTGATCTCAGTACGCCGGCCGGGGCCCTCCGTTTCTCGGGTCGATGGGCGTGGTGGTTTTGGCTCCTCGCGCATATCTATTTTCTGATCGGATTTCGCAACCGCCTCGTCGTGATGCTGGACTGGGGCGCCGCCTATCTGAGCTTTAGTCGCAATGCCCGGGTGGTCGCTGGCACCCTGCAAAATCACACCCACAGCGGCGAAAGCTGATCCACGCCGCGATCAGCCCTGCCTGAAGGCTGCGAGCACGAGGCCGGCCGCTCCACCGAGCCAGGTCAGGACATAGATCACCTGCGAGAGCAAAAACGCCGGGCGCCGCGAGGTCGGATCTGCCGCATAGGCCAACGCATACCAGACCCGCGCAGCGATCCAGATTCCACCCAGTGCCCCAGCCAGCGGGTCGTTCCAGCCAAACGCACAGATCCAAAGAGCGGGCAGGAAAACCAGAGCGCCCTCCTGGGTGTTCATCTGAATCCGATAGGCCCGCTTAAACGGCTCATCCCGGTGGGGATCGCCGGGTTCAACGGACGTCATTTCTGGCGCCTTGATCCCAAGGCGAAGACGCTGCCAGCCGACCCAGCCAGCCGCACAACTCAGGAGGAGCGCCACCCCGAGCGTCATGGTGCACGCCCAGGGGTAGGTGAACGCCATCAGACTTGGTCGGGTCCTTATTGAACCCGAGATTGAGCGCGCTCGAGCGCCTTGGCTGGATGCATCAGGGTCCGGCGCCCGTCGGTGGTCTTCTCAGCGGTCTCCCGAATCAGTGCAATCACTTGAGTCGGCGTGAGCGAAGGCTTCACCGCCAGTAGTTTGGCCGCCAGATTGGCCACATTGGGTGAGGCCATCGAAGTTCCCGACAGGGCAACCCGCATGCCACCCGGCAAGAAACTGTCGACCTGATAGCCGTTCGCATGAACAACCACGGTCGGGCCGTAACTGGTGAATGAAGCTTCATCGCCCGCCCGGTCGACTGCGCCCACGGTCAGGAGGTTGGGCGCGATGATGCTCGATGGAATCGACTCGTCAAAAGTGGCATCCGAATCGCTGTTACCAGCCGCCGTAATAAAGAGAATTTCCGGCGCGCGGGCGAACACTTGCGCCAATCCCTTTTTCTCGATCTCAAAGAGCTGGCGGGCTAGCGCTTTCCGGCCCTCCGTCGAACCCCCGAGGCCGCACTTCTCAAGACCGTCTTCCACGCTCTTGACGTCCCCGCCCCAACTCATATTGACCACGCGAACTTTATTTTTCTTGAAAAAATTCAAATATTCGGCATAGGTGGCTGCGGTTCGCTTCGAGAGCTCGACGCTGGGGCAAGGATCAGGCTGAAGTTTGTAATCAAACGAAATCCGCGCATTCAGCAGTCGGACCCACGGATTGCCCTCCACCGTGATCCCAGCGACGTGGGTGCCGTGCACGTAATTGCCAACCAAACCCAGTGCTTCAACCGCTTCCTTGAATTCAGCTGGTTTGAGCGTCGAGAAGTAGCGCTTGACCTCGCCAGCCTCGGCGCTGTCGACGTTGGCCTGCATGTCAGAAAATCCCTTCGTGCGGGCAAGCATCAACGGCAACTGTGGCGTCATCGTCGAGGGGATCGGGTACAACGCACTCTTGGCGGGCTTGGCGAACAGGTCAAAAGCGATACTCGCCGGTTGGCCGTTGGCGCCCTTTCGAACTTGCCCACCGAACAACGGAAAATCGACGCCGCTGTCCCACACTGCGACGTTGACGGCCTGGTAAGGGCCACTGGCCGGTAGCGTCACCGAACGTGCTGCCCAGATGTCCTGCTTCTCGACTTTGTGTTGATTCAGGTATTCACCATAGACCGCAACCAAGGTGGATTTGAGAGGGAGTGCCGTCTCCAATGCAAAGCGGGCGTTAATCAAGCGCGGGGCGAGATCAGAACTCAGGCTTCCGGTCTTCTTTAAGGTGGGCTCGAGAACGTTCAGCACGCCACCCAAAATCAAGCTCTCGCTGATGAGTTCAGCGCTCGCCTTGAATTCGCGGATTTCGTTGCCAACGACTTCAAATGGCAATGATTTCAATTCCTGCCGCAGTGCTGCCGCGACCGCAGCGACATAGGCCGGGCTATTCACCGACCCAGTTGACTGAGCTGCCGACACCATCGCCCGCAGCCGCATGCCTGACAAGAGCTTCAGCGCAGGTTTGTCTTCGAGCGCCCGGATCGTCTCGGCACCCGCCAGGGCCGCGGCATAGTTGCCGGCGAGGAAATCCAGCTGCATCAACACGGCGCGCAGATTCTGCACCGCTGACTTGTCGGCGATGTCGTAACGCGCCAGCGTCGATTCAGCATCAGCACGGATCGCTTGCGTGACGCGCACGAAGGTCGCCTGATCACGGACCACCTTTTCCAGGGAGTCCGTGATCGCATAGCTGAAGGTCGGCAAATCCGCGGCCTTATCGATCCGCTTCAGGTCAGCTGCGACGGCAGACGCTGGCGCTATCAGGCTCAGCGAGATCACCGCCGGGATCAATGTGACCGCCGGGGTGGCCGCGATTGCCATGACCGATGCGATCGACGTGATCGACGTGCGGTTGATGAGGGCTAACCCTCTGGTAACCGTTGATAAACGATTAAAAAGATTCGACATCAGTACGCTCCAAAAAAAACGCGCTCAGCGGCGAGTCTGGGTTGAACCCAGATGCATCCCCGCGTCGAGCTGTAACAATTCCCCGGTCATCGTGCGCGCACTGGTGATGAGCCACACAATGGCCTCGGCGACATCCTCTGGACTGCTGGCTTGACCGAGCGGGGTCGCCTGCTCGTTCGCCGCCTTGATCTTGTCGTATTGCTCCTGACCCACCCCGTCAACGAACCATCGGGTGGTGATCAGCCCTGGACACACGGCATTGACCCGAACCTCGGGCGCCATTGCCCGCGCCAGATGAAGCGTCAATGCGTTGATAGCTCCCTTGGACGCCACGTAGGCCACTGAAGAACCGATACCCAGTGAGCCCGCTACCGATGACACATTCACGATCGCGCCCCGCGATTCGCGCAGATGCGGCGCACACGCGCGAATCATCTGAAAGGCCCCCACGGTGTTGACGCCGAGGATGCGCTGAAACGTCTCGGCGTCCTGCGCGTCCCAATTGCTCGGGCCCGCAAAACTGGTGATGCCCGCGTTGTTGACCAGCGCATCGATCCGGCCCCATTGACGAATCGCTGCTTCGGTCATGGCCTTGCAATCCGTATCCTGAGCGACGTCCGCCCGCACTAAGAGGGTGTCGGCTTCGGCCTGCTCGCAGGCCAGTTGCGACTGACGCGCCTCGGATTCGCTCCGCGAATAATTGATCACCACACGCCACCCGCGTTGCGCGAACATCAGCGCAGTCGCAGCACCGACGCCCGTCCCTGAGCCCGTAATCAAGGCTACTTTGGGTCCCTGCGCTGTCATTTCAGGCTCTTGTACTGTCTGATTCGCCATCACGATTAGCTCTGTGGGGTGCTTGTTGAACGCTTGCCAGTGAAATACTCAGGCTGGAGTTGCGCAACCACTTCGCCGTCCGACGCCCAGGCAATGCAGCCATCGATAAAGAAAGGGCGACCGCCTAGTTGGATCCGATCAGGTCGCCGCGTTTCTCCGTCTGGCGTCCAACCCCCGATCGTCTGAAACGCTACCGTGGCCATCGGAAACAATAGCTCCCGTACGTGAGTACAGCCGCGGGTTTGTCCGACCGCAACTTGCACGGCCTGACGCCAGCCGCTCCCAATCGCAGCCCCGACCAGCGCGCTGAAATTCGGCTTGGCGGTCTGACAGGTTGGGTACGGCGCTGCGGGCATTGAAACCTCAATGGCGCGCACCACCATGTCGTCGCCCAGGGTCAGCCGGACCCACATCTCATGCACATGCGACCCCGCAGGGCGAGGGCCGCGATAGGCTTCCGTATAGTCATAAGACTTGGTATCGACCATCCGGGCTTCGATATCGTAGAGACCATCATCACGCCGAAAACCATCACAAACAATGGTTCGGGTATGGAGCGGCTGGCGGGCGACGGGCGACGAGAGGCTCATAGCAGCGTGCATCAACGAATAAGTAATCTTACATTGTGGACCATGACCACAGACTCGTGGCCCACTCCACTTGGCGCTGCCCCCGAGTCGCTGTCATGATTGTGAAAAATGGAGACAAAACCAATGAAGACCAACAACGCCCAAAGATGGATCCCGATCGCACTGAATGCCCTGATTGCCTCAGCTCTTTGTTTGTTAGGAGGCCAGGCGCAAAGCCAGCAAATACCGGATGGGCGCCGCTTCAAATTGATCCCGCTCGAAGAAATGACGCCCGCCCAACGGGAATTGGCGGAAAGCATTCGATCGGGACCGCGTGCCAACGTCGCGGGCTCAGCAGCCACGGCGGGATCAACCCCAGGAAGTCCATTTAGCGTCTTTCTGCGCAGTCCTGAAGTCGGCGAGCACTTGCAACGCGTCGGTTCTTACATACGGTTCAAGAGTTCGCTTGGATTCAAGCTCAATGAGCTGGCGATCCTGATCACC
>CAIPGD010000181.1 GCA_903864485.1 uncultured bacterium
ACCCAGAGAATGCAACCGGCGCCCAGACTGACCCCGGCACCTGCGGCAAAGGCTTGCCAATGGCCGTCATCAGCCCAAAGCGACCAGCCCAACGGCAAGAGAAAGGTGGGCCCAAATAGAAACAACAAGACGCCCAGCAGCCGCACCATCGCCAACGATCGGTCAGCACCGGCCATCAAAAAAATCCGACGCTCACCTGGAACAACTTCTCGACTGCCGGCACGTGTTTGCGATCGTCACAAAAAACAATGACGTGGTCGTCACTTTCGATCACCGTATCGTGATGGGCCATGATGACCCGCGATGAGCCATCGGGATCACGCCGCACCAGTGCGCCGATCATCGCGCTCTTGGGCAGCGCCAATTGTTCGATCCGCCGCCCAACCACTTTGGACGAAGCGGCATCGCCATGGGCAACCGCTTCGAGCGCTTCGGCCGCTCCACGGCGCAGCGAATGGACCGCTGCCATATCGCCGCCACGCACATAGGTCAAAAGCTTACCAATGGTCGCCTGGGCCGGCACGATGGCGATATCAATTCGGCTACCTTGCATTAGTTCGGCATACGCGCGCCGATTAATGAGCGCAATCGTTCGGCTCGCGCCCATCCGCTTGGCGAGCAAGCCCGCCATGATGTTGTTTTCATCGTCGCTGGTGACCGCGACAAACAGGTCGGTCGAATCGACCCCTTCGTCACTCAGCAACTCTTCATCGGTCACATCACCCTCCAGCACCACGACGGACGACGGCACTTCCTGAGCGAGATACTCGGCCCGCGTGCGCGAGCGCTCGATGATCTTGACCTCGTAACGCTCGCCCAGTGCTCGCGCGAGGCGCAGTCCAATCCGGCCACCACCGGCGATCATGACCCGCCGTACCGGCTTATCCATGCGCCGTAACTCACTCATCACGGTGCGGATATGCTCGCTGGGCGCGAGAAAAAAGACTTCATCGCCCGGTTCGACCATCGTGTCGCCATCGGGTCGAATCGCGTGGTCGTTGCGAAAAATAGAAACGATGCGAGTGTCGATATTAGGAATATGGCTGCGCAGCTCTCGGATCGGATGTCGCACCAATGGGCCCCCGGCATAGGCGCGCACCGCGATCAGGCTGACCCGGCCCCCTGCAAATTCAAGTACCTGCAGGGCCTCCGGGAATTCAATCAATTTGGATATGGTTTCGGTCACGGTCTGTTCGGGACAGATCATGTGATTGACCGCAAACCCACCCTCGCCCAGCAAATCCGGATAGGCATCGAAATCGGTCGAGCGCACGCGCGCGATCCGCAGCGGCAAATTGAACAAGCGCGCCGCGACCTGGCACGCCACCAGATTGGTTTCGTCCATCGCGGCCACCGCGATCAGCATGTCAGCATCCTCTGCACCAGCGGCCAGCAGGGTGCTGGGCAGCAAGCCGTTGCCGGCAACCACCTGCACATCGAGTCGTTCGCGCAGCTTGGCGAGCCGCACCGGGTCTTGATCGATGACCGTGATGTCGTTGTGCTCAGACGCCAGGCTCTCGGCCACAGACTCACCGACCCTGCCCGCGCCCAAGACGATGATCTTCATGGGGGATTCATGGAGAAAATGGGGCGTTCATCGGTGCTGCGTGCGCTCCGCAGCAACAATTAAACGATTCGACGCCATGCCCCGCGGGTCAGATCGATTCCCAGTTGTTTGAGCTTGCGGTACAGGTGGGTCCGTTCGAGGCCGGTGCGCTCAGCGACCCGCGTCATGCTGCCCTGCTCGCGCACCAGATGATGTTCAAAGTACACCCGCTCAAACACGTCGCGCGCTTCACGCAGCGGCATATCCAGAGGCAGGGCATCATGGCCAATCGACGCGCCACTGAGCCCAAGTCCTTCGCCATGACGCGCATCGGATGCTGCACCTGAATTAGCCAGCACCAGGGGTTTTCGATCCCCCACCGGGGCTTGCACCGGAACCGAGATGGGTCCCGCGCGGCCCCGCTCCAGCCCAGAGGAAACGGCGCGCAGGAGTTTTTGCAACGCGATGGGCTTTTCAAGGAAATCGAGCGCACCGATCCGCGTCGCTTCAACCGCTGTATCGATCGTTGCGTGCCCCGACATCATGATCACCGGCATCGTCAATTGGCCGCGGGTGGCCCAGTCACGCAAAACCGTCAGCCCATCGTGGTCGGGCATCCAGATATCGAGCAAGACGAGATCCGGACGCGCTTCATCGCGCAACGCCCGAGCGCGGTTCGCACAGTCAGCCAAAAGAACGGTGTGCCCCTCATCGCCGAGAATTTCAGCGAGTAGTTCACGGATGCCAACTTCGTCGTCGACGACCAGAATATCAGCCATGCCTTGCCATCAAATCGATCCGGGAAATGCCGCCGGCGCCCACCAATGTCGCCAAGTCGTCACTATAGATGAAGCCGTCGCAGGCCCACGCATCAGACCGCGATTCGGGTAAAGGTAATTTCGACCTGGGCGCCGCAAATCACGCCATTCGCGTCGAAACGGTTTTCGAGTGTTATCCGCGCATCCTGCTCATCAACCATCTTGCGCACGATCGCCAGGCCCAGTCCGGTCCCTTTGGGCTTCGCCGTGACATAGGGCTCGAAAGCCCGCGCCAACACCCCCGGCGGGAAACCCGGCCCCTCATCGCGCACGCGCAACTGGACGGCGGCACCGCCGATCTGCGTCACGGTCGTCGTGACTTCAATTGCGCCACCCTGGACCGATGCAGTAGCCTCCTGCGCATTCTTAATCAAGTTGTGCAGGACCTGGCGCAACTGCGCCGCGTCAGCCAGGATACGGGGGATTTCAGCCAGGCGGACCCGAATGGCCCCGTCCTGAATCGTCTCTTGTTCGGCGTCGTGGCCGCCGTAGAGCAACAAGACCTCGCGCACCAGTTCATTCAAATCAAGCGGCACCACGGTGGCGGTTGGTAATCGTGCATACGTCCGAAAATCATCGACCAATCGGGCCAAGGCTTCAACTTGGTTGACGATGGTCAAGGCACCACGGCGCAAAAAATCTGCATCCTCCGGCTCAAGTTTCCCAGCAAGCTTTCGAGGCAGGCGTTCCGCGGTCAATTGAATCGGTGTCAGTGGGTTCTTGATCTCATGCGCAAGCCGGCGAGCAACCTCATTCCAGGCCAAGGTCCGCTGCGCAGAGACCAACTCGCTGACATCGTCAAACACGATCAGCAGCCCATCGGCCCCGGGCAAGAGACTGACCGCGCCAGGCAGCGTGGTTCCATTGGCCAGCAACGTTCGGCCAACGGCACGCTCGCCGCCGGGTTCACGGCCGGCTTCACGGCCGGGTTGAGCGCTAGGTTCAGCGCCGGGTTCACCGATCACGAACTGGCGCTGCCAGTGATCAAGACCACGCCGACGGGCCACCTCAAAGGCCTCCCGAATGGGCTCTGCCAAGGGCGCGAGGCCGGGAAGCGATTCGATCGGCTGACCTAAACCGCTCGAAACCACCACGCCGAAAACACGATCCGCCGCCAGGTTCGACATGGTCAAGCGGTAGTCGGAGTCAAATGCCAGCACTGCCGCGCTCAGGCTGGCCAACACCCGTTCAAGTCGGGCCTTTGCCTGCTCAAGATCGCGCTGGTGATTGGCCACCTGGCCCCGCGCCTCCTCCAGCTGGCGCGTCATCAGGTTAAACGACTGCGTCAGCACCCCCAACTCGTCGCGCCCGCCGTAGTCCTTCACCGGACGGTAGTCGCCCTCGGCAACCGCGCGAGTTCCAGCGGCCAGCATCGTCAGGGGCCCGGTCAGCCAACCCGATAGCAGGAAGGCGCCTGCGACAGACGAAAAAATCGTCAATAGGAAGGTCAACGTCAGCGTGACGTTAAAGATCCGTTTCAAGCCCTGGCGGGACAGGGAAAGCTGCTGATATTCGCGCTGGCCGGCGGCGACCGCATCGGCATTCATGGCCAGGGCGAGCGGCACCGGTTGCAAGAGCTGGAGATAGCGTAACTCCTCGCCCGGACGGCTCGTCAGAATGGATTGCACGACCCGAACCTTGAGCGGACCGTGGATAGCCCCGGGCAGGGCAGGCGCGGCAGGTCCTACGCCACCGGTTGATCCCTGCCCGGAATCGGGGGACGGGGATTCACCCAGCAGGTCCAGGCCCTCCACCGCCGCATACAAGCGGGTGAGTCGAACCTGTTGCAGGATCTGCGAGGGCGGCAGATCGGGCGCGAGCTGGGCATACGGTGCGCCGCTGGAGATCAGTAAACGCCCACTCGAGGACAGTACGACAGCCTCTTGGACACCCAATTGATCGCGGATGCGGTCCAGACTGGACTGCCACTGCGCGACCGGCTGATCGGCCAGCTCATTCGCCATGCGGCGCGATTTGGCCACCAAATCTGCTTGAATGGCCTCAAACGCGGAGCGGCCCAGATTGACGCCCGACTCGAGCGCCCGGTCGACCGGCACGTCAAACCAGGACTCGATGGAGCGACCTAGAAACTGCACGCCCACAAAGTAGATTAGCAAGCCGGGCATCACCGCCATCGCGGTAAAGGTCAAGGCAAGACGGATCATCAGCCGGCTGCCAAAGACCCGACGCCGGGCGCGCAACGCAATCCGCCGAAGCAATTCGGCGGTGAGCAAGGCCAGCGCCAGAGCGATCGCCGCATTGCCCCAGAGCAACAGCGGATAATGGCGCTCGAACAGCGCGGTATTGGCGCTCGCGGTCGCCAGTAACGCGAGCAGGACCCCCGCGAGAGCGACCGACGCAACGAGCGCCAGGCGCAGCGCGCGGCCTACGGCGCGTTTTTCGCGATCTCGGGCGTAAAGGGAAATCGGGTCCATTCGGCCGCTGGGTTCCAGTCGCGACTGGTCAAGGCATTCATCTGTAGCGGCTTGGGCAGCTGTGTCGTGTCCAGGCGCAGCCGCAGGGCGGCCTGGTAATGCTCATTCGGGCGCAATCGTTCCCGATCGAGTAGCGGCCACAACGATCGCAATCGCTCGCGATCGATCACGGTCCACCCCCGAATCCGCGTAATGGCCGCGAGCGCTTCGGGCAGCGTGGCAAACCGTTGCACGTAGGCGCCCAACCCGACCCGATACTGTCGCGTCAGCGCGTGGTAAGAAAGGCGCCACGTGCGGCTGGCCTGACTGACCCGTTCATCCCACCACCACCAACGCGAGCGGCTCAGTTCAAATTCGGCGACAAAATAGAGCGGTAGCCCGCGGTTGACAGCCTCCTCAAGCTCGGGCCCCAGGGCCAAGTCAAAATCGGCTGAAACGGCCCACGCATCGGGTTCACTCGGCGAGGGTCGTAGCGCAACTGCGGTGACCTCGATGGCATCAGTCGAGGCCCAACATGCCGGCACCAGCCCCAGCAAAGGTCCGATCAACAACAGGAGCGCAAAGAGTCTTCTGAACACGGGGAATGGCAAAATCTCTCTCGAGCAATGCGTAAAAGAAACCATCATGATCCCGCGTTGGGCTCGCGACCGGGAGCAATTGCGCCACCGACTCTGGTGCATCGGCCGGTGTAAACGACCAGTGCAGCGCAAGCCGCCGGCAGTCCGCCGTCGCATCAACAAACGCCCCCACGACTGCTTCGTTCTCCGTCCGAAAGATCGAACAGGTGACGTAAAGCAATCTACCACCCGGGGCCAGCAGCGGCCATAAGGCATCAAGAAGCCCGCGCTGAGTTGCCGCAAGTGTCGCAAGATCGCCACGGCGACGTAACCATCGAATCTCGGGATGACGCCGCACGATGCCCGAGGCCGTGCACGGCGCGTCGAGCAAAATTCGATCGAAGGCCCGACCATCCCACCAGGACTCGGGGTGCATCGCATCCGCCGTCAGCATCCGCACGGGTACCGCCGTCGAGCGCCGTTTTCGCGCCACCTGAGGGGTCCCCAATCGTTCCGCCCCCACGAGCGCAAAACCGGAGCGCTCGACGTTGTCACGAACCCGCTGCAGACGCTGCTCGTCGACGTCCAGGGCGACCAGCTCGACCTCCGTCCGCCCGGCCTCAAACAGCTCGAGCAAATGAACCGTCTTACCGCCTGGGGCGGCACATGCGTCGAGCACACGATGCCCGGATTCGACCCCGAGCAGCGGAGCTGCCAGTTGGGCGCCCGCGTCCTGCACCGACA
This sequence comes from uncultured bacterium, assembly GCA_903864485.1. Lineage (GTDB taxonomy): Bacteria > Pseudomonadota > Gammaproteobacteria > Burkholderiales > Burkholderiaceae_E > RFPW01. The sequence goes on from CAIPGD010000181.1 coordinate 6,101, forward strand.
CCAAGCCCTGATCGAAGCCCGGGATCATCGCCACGGGACAGCCGCGCTCGAGTCGAATCGCCTGCGGACCGACTTGGACCGCCGCAATCCCATGCGCGGCAAGCACGCCCAAATAGGCGGCTGGAGTCGTCTGGGAGCAATCCACGCGCAGGGTGAGCGGCGGGGTTTGCGTACCAACCCCCAGCACCTCGGGCCAATGGCCAGGGTGGTCTTTGCGCAGCTCCGCGACCCACCAGGACGGCCAGTCGGGGTCGGTCTGTCGCGCCGCCGAGGCTTGTTGCAACGCCGTCAGGCAAGTCTCGCGCTCACGCAAAAAGCGCCGCAGAATCGCATTGGCAAACCCCGCTTCGCTGGCCGCCTGACGCGGATTGCGCGCAGTGCCTCGAACCGCGGCCACGGCCTGATCGACAATGATGGCCAGTGGGCGCACCGGGTCCAGCAGCTGCACCAGCGCGGTGTGCAGAATCGCGGCCAGTGGCGCCGCGATGGGGCGCTGGGCCAGCTGGGTAAGAATGGCCCGTGCGGTTCCGAGTCGGCGAACGCTCGAGTACGCCATGTCGCGGACGGGTGCATGCGAGTCCGTTGGAAGCGCCCACTGGTCCAAGACCTGAACCAATGCGTCGGGCAACCGGGCTCCCGCCTCCATCCGCTCCAGCGCGACTGCCGCAGCCGCCATCTCCTGCGCGAGGGGCGCGCGCAGGCTTGGAGCGGGCCTCAGTCCGGCCTCGCCGGCGGGTCAAGCACGGTGCCCGAGGCCATGGGATAGCCCTGCAAAAAGCGATCGACCGGAAGACGGCGCCCGCCTGCACGCTGAAGTTCAAAGACGCTAAGCCGACCGCTGCCGCAGGCAATTTCAAGACCGTCGGGTCCGGCGCGCAGGACCGTTCCAGGTGCGGCGAAATTCCCCCGTACGTCGCCGTGGGCGCGCCAGACCTTCAGCGCCTCGCCCCCGAGCTGAAAGGTCGCGACCGGGAACGGATCGAACGCGCGAACCCGGCGGGCGATCACGTCGGCGGGCTCACGCCAGTCGATCTGAGCCTCATCACGACGAATCTTGTTGGCATACGTCACCCCCTGCTGGGGTTGCGGGTCGCCATCCAAGCGCTCGCCCGCCTGCAAGCGATTGAGCGCCGTCACGATCGCACTCGCACCGAGGCGCGCCAGGCGATCATGCAAGGTCCCCGTGGTGTCTGTTGGGGCGATCGGTTCCGGATGAACCGCCAGGATTGGCCCGGTATCAAGCCCCGCATCCATGCGCATGATCGTGATTCCGGACTGCGGATCACCGGCCTCGATCGCCCGATGGATCGGCGCGGCACCCCGCCAACGCGGTAACAAGCTGGCATGGATGTTCAGACAACCCGAGCGCGGCAAATCGAGAACGGCTTGCGGCAACATCAGCCCATACGCTGCAACCACCATCACATCGGGCGCGAGCGCCGCGAGTGACGCTTGCGCCGCCTCGGCACGCAGACTTTGCGGCTGATCGACCGCCAGACCGTGCGCCAGCGCCCAGGCCTTGACCGGACTGGGTTGCGCCCGCAGGCCTCGACCCGCGGGCCGGTCGGGTTGTGTCAAAACACCAACAACGGTGAACCCCGCCGCCACAATCGCTTCGAGGGCAGCGCGAGCAAAGTCGGGGGTTCCGGCAAAAGCCACGCGCAACGGCGGACCCGATAGATTAGTGTGCACGCTTAGTTGGCAAACTTATTTGGCAAGCTTAGTTGGCTCGCTTAAGTCGCAAAATCGTTCGCAAGGTCGGAACGGAGGAAATCAGACAAGCTCGCGCTCGGCTTTAAGCAGCTTGCCTCGAATTCGGGTCTGCTTGAGTCGTGATAAATGCTGGACGAAAACCCGCCCATTCAAATGATCCAGTTCATGCTGTAGGCAGACCGCCAATAAGCCATCCGCCTCGACCGTGAACGACTGACCGAATTCATCGAGCGCCCGAACCGTTACCCGATCAGGCCGCTCGACCTCATCAAAGACACCGGGCACCGAGAGACAGCCTTCTTCCCAACGCTTTGAATCGAGGCTCGCCTGGACAATTTCCGGATTGATGAAGACGCGCAATTCGTTCATCGTTTCCGACACGTCAACCACGACAATGCGCTCGTGGATATCGCATTGTGTGGCCGCCAGCCCAATTCCGGGGGCGTCATACATCGTATCGGCGAGTTGGCGAACAATCGAGCGCACCCGATCATCGACAACGGCCACGGGCTTGGCCACCGTATGAAGACGGGGGTCCGGATACTTAAGAATCGTCAACAAGGCCATGTCGCACCCTTCAGGACGGGAAATCGTCACGCAGACGTCGTAAAACCCAAGCTCGGCTCGGCCTGCGTCGCCTGGGTGTCACCCCAGTCGAGCGGCGGGTCAATCCGGGCAGACCAACGGTATCGCGCCTCACCAGCCCAGGCTCCAGAATCTCGTGCGAGCCCAAGACGCGCCGCGGAGGCGTCGAATTGACTAAGGACTTTAGCATGCAGGCTCAGGCCTGGTTACACCTAACAGCCACCCCTGGCGTCGGTCCGTCGGCGATCCGCAAATTGCTTGGCGTGTTTGGCCCCCCGGAAAAGGTCTTAGACCAATCCGCCCAAGTCCTCGGCATGGTGGTCGGCGCCGAGCGGGCGCAGGCGTTGCTGACAGCCAACCCGGACCGAGACACTGCATGCGAGCGCGCCCTCGCATGGCTCGCGGGCGGTGAGCAACGAAGCCTTTTGACGCTCGATAATCCGGCCTATCCCAGCCGCCTCCTTGATCTGGCCGATCCGCCGAGCCTGCTGTACCTTTTGGGCGATCCCTCCTGTCTCTCAACGCCATCGATTGCCATCGTCGGCAGTCGCCAGGCCAGTGCGGCGGGCCTGGCCCACGCAACTCAGTTTGCCAACCAGTTGAGCGCGATCGGGCTGACGATCTTAAGTGGCCTGGCCCGCGGAATCGACGGTGCAGCCCACCAGGGTGCACTCGATCAGGGCGGACCCACCGTTGCGTTTATCGGTACCGGGATCGACCGCGTCTACCCAGCCCAGCACCATGCACTGGCTCGATCGATTGTGGCGCGAGGTGGCGCCATCGCCAGCGAACTTCCACTCGGGACGCCGCCTCAACCGTCTAATTTTCCGCGCCGTAATCGGCTGATCGCAGCCGCTGCACTCGGGATTCTCGTCGTCGAAGCGGCCGCCCAGAGCGGCTCCCTGATCACGGCCCGGCAAGCGGCTGATCTCGGCCGTGAGGTCTTTGCGATCCCTGGCTCAATCCACTCGGCACTTGCACGGGGCTGTCACGCCCTGCTGCGCCAAGGCGCAAAACTGGTCGAGACGACCGACGACGTCCTGGCCGAATTTCCGCAGCTAGTCGCCCTGGCGGCACGGGCCGATGTTTCAACCACCGTTTCAACCACCCTTTCATCGTCCGAACCCGCACTCAAGCACATGGGCTGGGAGCCGGCCGCGATCGATACTTTGATCGAGCGCAGCGGCGAATCCGCCGCAAACTGGAGCATCCGGCTCCTCGGCTGGGAGCTCGACGGTGTGGCGGCCCGCTTAGACGATGGGCGCTGGCAGCGGCTTCGCTGAGCCGATTGACCCAAACCCACGACAGCACCACGAAAGATCTGACTTGCCACGGCGCGCTCGGGCCGGCTAGGATGTGCGCCGCTCTAAACCCAACCCGCCCCGACTATGGCTAAGGCCCTGATCATTGCCGAAAAACCGTCGGTCGCCGCTGATATTGCCCGCGTCCTGGGCGGCTTCACGCGTCAAGGGGAGCATTACGAGCACGAACAGTTCGTGCTTTCCTCGGCCGTCGGACACCTCGTAGAAATCGCCGCGCCTGACGAATTCGAAGTCAAACGCGGCAAGTGGTCGTTCAATAACCTGCCCGTTATTCCCTCGTATTTTGACTTGCGTCCGATCGCCCGCAATGAAGATCGACTCAAGATGCTGGCCAAGCTAATCAAGCGCAAGGACGTTGACGTTCTGATCAATGCGTGTGACGCGGGCCGTGAAGGGGAGTTGATTTTTCAACAGATCGCCCGGTTTGCCAAAGCCAAGCAACCGGTCCGACGGCTGTGGTTGCAGTCGATGACCCCGGCCGCGATTCGTCAGGGCTTCGCGAGTTTGCAAGACGACAAAACCGAACTGAGCGCCGCCGCCCAGTGTCGTTCCGAGGCGGACTGGCTGGTTGGCATTAACGGCACACGCGCCATGACCGCGTTCAATTCCCGCGATGGGGGATTTTTCCTGACCACCGTCGGTCGGGTCCAAACGCCGACGCTCGCCATTGTCGTGAGCCGTGAGGAACAAATCCGCCGCTTTGTCTCCCGTGACTACTGGGAAGTTCGCGCCCGCTTCGGTGCTGTGGCGGGTCAGTACGATGGCAAATGGTTTGAGCCCACTTTTCGCAAATCCGAAACTGACGAACATGCTCGCGCCGATCGGCTCTGGGATCGCGCCCGCGCTGAAGCGATTGTGGCCGAATGCACGGGACAACCCGGTACCGTCGTCGATGAATCGAAACCGACCAGTCAATGGTCTGGTGCGCTCTACGACCTCACGACCCTGCAACGCGAGGCCAACAGCCGCTTTGGGTTCTCCGCCAAGACCACGCTTTCGATTGCGCAGGCGCTCTATGAAAAACACAAGGTCCTGACCTACCCACGAACCGATTCGCGCCATCTGCCCGAGGACTATCTGTCCACAGTCGGCGAAGTGATGCAGTCGATGGTCGATGCGGCAGGACTGCCCGAGCGTTCGGCAGGCGCCAGCCTGGCCCCGTTCGCACAACAGGCGCTTGCACAAGCTTGGATCAAGCCGAGCAAGCGCGTCTTCGATAACACCAAAATTTCAGACCACTTCGCCATCATCCCGACCGCACAGGCCCCACGCACGCTCTCGGAGGCGGAACAGAAGGTCTACGATCTGGTGGCCCGACGTTTTCTCGCGGTGTTTTTCCCACCGGCCGAATATCTCGTGACCACCCGCACAACGACCGTTGCCGGGCATCGATTCCGCACTACCGGCAAAGTCCTCAAGGCACCCGGATGGCTTGCGATCTATGGTCGCGAAGCGCAGGACGACGATGCCACTCTGGTTGCGGTTCAAGAACAGGAATCGGTCGCCCCGGACCGAATCGAGTCGGTGGGCCTAAAGACCCAACCACCGCCGCGCTACAACGAGGGCACGCTGCTGTCGGCGATGGAAAACGCGGGCGATGCGGTGGATGACGAGTTGTTTGCCGCCGCCATGAGCGAAAAAGGCCTAGGGACCCCCGCGACGCGCGCCGCCATCATTGAGGGACTGATCAACGAACAATATCTGTTGCGCGAAGGGCGCGAGCTCCAACCCACCGCCAAGGCGTTTCAGCTCCTCACGTTGCTGCGCGGACTGGGCGTGCAAGAGCTCACTCTGCCCGCGCTCACCGGTCAATGGGAGCACAAGCTCAAGCTGATCGAACAAGGGAAAATGGACCGGGACGTGTTCATGCGTGAAATCTCAGCGATGACCGAGCGCATCGTGCAGCGCGCTAAATCCTACGAGTCCGATACCGTCCCAGGTGATTACGCGACCCTTGTCGCGCCCTGCCCGCAGTGCGGCGGCGTGGTTCGGGAAAACTACCGGCGATTTGCCTGTACCGCGTGCGAGTTTTCGATTTCCAAAAATCCTGGTAGCCGTTCATTCGAAATCCCCGAAGTCGAGCAGCTGCTCCGTGATCGCACGCTCGGACCGCTCCAAGGTTTTCGCAGCAAAATTGGCCGCCCGTTTGCGGCCATTCTCAAACTCACCCCGGACCACAAACTCGAGTTCGATTTTGGGCAAAGCGCGGCGGGCGATGGCGATGAGGGGGGCGAACCCGAAGATTTCACCGACCGCACGTCCCTCGGGCCCTGTCCAAAATGTCAGGCCCGGGTGTTTGAGAAGGGCCTCCATTACGTCTGTGAGCACTCCGTTGGGACCCTCCGAAGCTGTGATTTCCGTTCCGGCAAGATCATCTTGCAACAGGAATTATCCAACGAACAGATGAGCAAGTTGTTGGCCGATGGGCGCACCGACTTGCTGGCCGACTTTGTCTCGCAGCGCACCCGCCGCAAGTTCAAGGCCTTTTTGGTGCGGGATCCCGCCGGCAAGATCGGGTTTGAATTTGCCCCCCGCCCGGAGCGCCCCGAACGTCCAGGAAGGCCCGCCGCCGCCGCTCGCAACGCAGCGCCAACTGACGAGAAGCCCCTCATAAAATCCGCCAAGAAGCCAGCAAAATCGGCGACGACCAAAGCTGCGGCTGTCAAAGCCCCTGGGAAAGCGGCCGCCAAAAAGAAAGCGCCGGCAAAATCGTCTCCACCGAAAGGATGAATACCCCGGAAATAGCGCAAAACTGGGCAATGAACGGGACTTTAAGCTTGGGATTTTCATCAATCCGTAGCACAATTCCGATCAATGGACTTGTCCCGATCCGAGCCGGATATTTCGCCTGCCGACGCGCCCAGCGCGCTACCTGGGGCCGTCCCCGCGAACCTCGCTCTTGAATTCGATTGGGTATTTGGTTACGGCTCCCTGATCTGGGACCCGGGCTTTAGTCACACCGAAACCAGCCTCGCGCGAGTCCATGGCTGGCATCGCGCATTTTGCATTCACTCGACGCTTTATCGGGGGACTACGGATGCCCCCGGCATCGTGTTGGGCCTGGATCGGGGGGGCTGTGTCGATGGCGTCGTCTTCCGATTAGACCCCGTTACCCGTCGGGCCGCCATCGATTACCTGTATGCCCGCGAGATGCCCAACCGGGTCTACCAGGCCCGTGTGGTCGAAGCCCGCCTGATCGACGGCCGAGTCGCCCGCGCGCTAACTTTTGTGGCTGATCGCCACAATGCCTCTTACGTCCGACTCACCGAAGATGAGGTCGTTCGCCGTCTCTTGTGTTGCTGCGGTGAGCGCGGGCCGAACCGGGACTATGCGATCAATACCTGGGAAGCACTGGCTCGGCTTGGAGTTCATGACGATGGCTTGGGATCTCTCGTGGCAAGGCTCAAACGCCACGACTTGTCGGCTCAGACGTAGCGCACCCCGGCGGGCAAGCCGCGCGCGCGGTTGCGGCGGCGGGCGACCACCTGGTCGTCCAGCAGTTCTGCCCGAATCGTCTCGCTCTTGTGGGCATAAAACCCGATCCGAAACTCCAGGCTTTCGCGCGCTTGGGCCACGCGCGCATCGAGCTCTTGGAGGGATTCCTCCGCTCGTCGATGAATCGCCTCGATCTGCCGCGACCGTTCCGCTTGAATGAGTTCGATCTCGCGCTCCGACGCCTCAATCGTGCGCGCAAAGAGACCGAGTTGAAAGCCTTGCAAGGGGCGCTGAACACCTTGTCGCCAACATCGCCAGAGCAAGCTCGACATAAAACCCGACATCGCAATCTCCTGGCTGAGCGGAACATTTCACCCGGAAATCGATCGATAAACTGTGCGAAGTTTTGCTAAACGCGCGCTAGGCTTGCCACAACGCCAATCGTTCGTCGATCGGCAACGATTGCCAGTCAGCCAGACTGAGCCAGTACCCGCGGGTGCGCAGATCGGCTTCAAACGCCTCATGGTCGGGAAAAATACCCGCCCAAATAAGCCCCTCCCCATCATTGGCAATGGCTAGAACCGCGTCACAGGTCGCGACACGCAAGGCCAATAGGCCGCAACGCAAATGGCCCGCCACCAAGTCTTCATCCGGTTCCGCCAGCAACACCTCGGCCACGCAAGCGGTCATAAACTGCAAGCGTAATGCGGGATCCCGCGCCTGCGCCGGGGCCCGCGCCTGGGCCTCTTCCTGGGCCTCTTCCTGGGCCTCTTCCTGGGTCTCTTCCCGGGCCTCCGAGGGCGCGAGCACGAGCGCCTCAATCAGGCGCTCGTCATTGAACAAGGGCATCAGTGCCGTGGGAAATGCCGCCACAAAACCGTGCGATAACACCTGAGGCAGGACCTCGGGATGCTGGTCCTCAAAAAAATCCGCGATCTCGTCAAGAATGGGCCCCTCGGTGATCGCCCGACCCTCGAGCAACTCGTCTTCGAGGGGTTCCAGACTCCGGCGTAAGGTCGCCGGCAATCCAATCATCGTGGCGCGCGCGGGGCGGGCCGGGGCCCCCTGCCCGCTGCTGGGTGAGAACCCGGACGCGGGCCCCCATTAGAGGCACCATTAGCGGCACCATTACCGGCACCATTGGGGCCTGCTCGCGGGCCAGCGCGCGAACCCCCAGGCGTTCGCCGCGGGGGCAATGGCGGGCGGTCGTCGCGCAACTCCGCCGCGGCGGCCGCCCCAGTGGGCGCCACGAACCCGTCGACCTTGGCCGCCCGTTCAATCCGCTTGCCAATCAGGCGTTCGATCCCCACCAGCAGCTTGAGTTCTTCTGGTTCGACCAACGAGACCGCTGCGCCTGGTCGGCCGGCACGCCCCGTGCGCCCGATTCGATGGACGTAATCCTCGGGGACATTGGGCAACTCGAAATTCACCACCTGCGGCAGCTGGTCAATATCCAGTCCGCGGGCGGCGATATCGGTCGCCACCAGGACCGGCACCGAACCCTCTTTGAAGCCTGTCAGCGCGCGCGTGCGCGCCGTTTGGCTCTTATTGCCGTGGATCGCCATGGCTGCGATTCCATCGCGCTCTAGGCGCTCTGCCAAACGGTTGGCGCCGTGTTTGGTGCGGGTGAATACGAGCACTTGTTTCCATTGCTGGGTGCGAATCAAATGCGACAATAAGCCCGCCTTGGCCGCCCGATCGATCAGATGAACGCTTTGATCGACGAGTTCGGTGGTGGTGTTGCGCGGCGTCACCGACACTTCGCGAGGAGCATTCAACAGCCCATGCGCGAGCGTTCGGATCTCCTGAGAAAAAGTCGCCGAGAACAACAAATTCTGGCGCTTCGCGGGTAGCAGCGTTAGAACCCTGCGGATGTCGCGGATAAATCCCATGTCGAGCATTCGATCGGCTTCGTCGAGCACAAAAATCTCAACACCTGACAAATCCAGGGTGCGCTGACCGACGTGATCAAGCAGTCGACCCGGGGTCGCAACCAGAATATCCACGCGGCGGCGCAACGCATCGACCTGCGGCTGCATCCCAACGCCGCCAAACATGACCATCGAGCGCATTGCCAGATACTTGCCATAGGTGCGAACCGACTCTTCGACCTGCGCAGCCAGCTCCCGAGTGGGGGTCAGAATCAGGCAACGCGGGCGACCTGCGGTTTGCGATGCAGTCTGCGCTGAAGGCTGTGCTGCGGCCTGGGGAGCGGAGGAGCTGGAGAGGCGTTGCAAAATGGGCAAGGTAAAACCCGCCGTCTTACCGGTCCCCGTTTGGGCCGCGGCCAGCAGGTCAACGCCTGCGAGGACTGGCGGGATGGCCTGCGCCTGAATTGGAGTGGGTTGGGTGTAGCCCGCATCCGTGATGGCACGCAACAACTCTGGGGCGAGCCCGAGGGCCGCAAAGTCTGTGATCTGAGACAAAAAGAAAAGCTCCTTCCGGAACCCACAGGCGACTCGATCGGAGTGCGCGGGCGACGGCGGTGGTGGCGGGGGCGGCAAATGCAATCGTGTCTTCGCCGCTCGCACTGGAAACGGCGCCCCGGTTGGGATGCCGGCAACAGGCGCCTGCTCGGCCTCAGGGGCCGCAATAGCCGCAGGGGCTCAAGCAAACACAGGCATGTGCGGAGGCAAGTATAGCGAGCCTTCCGGTTGTAGCGATGAACCGCAATCTGTGCGGTGTGCGCTTGACCTCAATCGCGCTTGGACGAGGATGGGTCTTATACCGATCGTCGGGCGCAACCCTCCTTTGAAGCAGCGGTGACATCGACCAATCCGCCTAAGGCGCACGATGGGTATTGCAGGTGCCCAAGCCACCTTGTCGGTGGTGTGTGTCCCAACCCGAGGACTTTCATGACTGCAACCTTGTTCGACGCCTTCCGGACCCAGTTTGAATCGCGCCGCCGCGAATCGATCGCCATCGAAGAATGGTTCCTGCTCTGCCGCGAGGACCCGCTGACCTACGCGTCGCCCGCCGAACGGATGGTGGCCGCAATCGGCGAGCCACTGACCGTGGATACGCGTGTCGACCCGCGAATGCTAAGGCTCTTTGGCAATCGCACGCTCCGTCGTTACGCAGCCTTTCATGACTTTTTCGGTATGGAAGACACCATCGAACAGATTGTGTCCTTCTTTCGCCATGCCGCCATGGGCATGGAGGAATCCAAACAGGTGCTCTACTTGCTGGGGCCGGTCGGCAGCGCCAAGTCCTCGCTGGCCGAGCGCCTCAAGACCTTGATGGAGCGTTATCCGATTCATGTCCTGCAAGCCGAAGACGGGACGCTGTCACCGGTCAACGAGTCCCCGCTGGGCTTGTTTGCCGGCACCGACCTCGCCATCCAGCTCGGGACCGAATTTGGCATTGCACCGCGCTATCTGCAGGGGATTGCAAGCCCCTGGGCGACCAAGCGCCTGGAAGAGTACGAGGGCGATCTGACCCGGTTTCGGGTGGCCCGGCTATGGCCGAGCCAGCTCGAACAACGCGCAATCGCCAAGGTCGAACCCGGCGATGAAAACAATCAGGACATTTCCACGCTCGTTGGAAAGGTGGACATCCGTAAGCTCGATCGATTCAGTCAGGACGATCCCGATGCCTACAGTTACTCGGGAGGCCTGTGTCTTGCCAACCAGGGTTTGCTGGAGTTTGTGGAAATGTTCAAGGCGCCCCTCAAGGTCTTGAATCCACTCCTGACCGCGACCCAGGAGAAAAACTTCAAGGGCACCGAAGGCTTCGCCGCAATGCCCTTTCAGGGCGTAATCCTTGCACACTCGAACGAATCCGAATGGCTGAGTTTTCGCAACAACAAGACCAACGAGGCCTTCCTGGATCGGGTCTACATCGTCAAGGTGCCCTATTGCTTGCGCATCGATGAAGAGGTCTCGATTTACCGCAAGATGCTGGCCAATTCGGCGCTCAAAGATGCGCCCTGTGCACCGCGCACGCTCGACATCCTGGCCCAGTTCACCGTCGTCAGTCGATTGATCGTCCCCGAGAACTCTTCTCTCTACGTCAAGATGCGGGTCTATAACGGGGAAAACCTCAAAGACACCGATCCGAGCGCCAAAACGGTCGCTGAATACCGTGAATCGGCCGGTAATCAGGAGGGCATGAACGGCATCTCAACGCGCTGGGCATTCAAGGTCATCAGCTCCGTGTTTGACCGGGACCCCGGCGAAACGGCTGCTGACCCGGTCTCTTTAATGCTCGCGCTCGAGGAGCGCATCGGCCGCGAAGATTGGTCTGAAGACGCCAAAAAAACCGCGCTTGCGCACCTCAAGGGTTGGCTGGTGCCGCGCTACCTCGAATTCGCCCAGAAAGAAATCCAGACCTCCTACCTCGAGAGCTATGCCGACTACGGCCAGGCGCTTTTTGACCGCTACGTCCTCTTCGCTGACCACTGGATTCAGGATGAGCCCTTTGTCGATCCAAGCACCGGTGTCGCCTTTGACCGCGCCGCGCTCAATGTGGAATTGGAGAAAATTGAGAAGCCGGCCGGAATCAGCAATCCCCGGGACTTCCGCCACGAGGTCGTTAACTTTGTCCTCCGAGCCCGCGCCCGCATTGGCGGTCAGGCACCGGCCTGGACGACGTACGAGAAGCTGCGCGAAGTGATCGAAAAACGGATGTTCGCAGCCACCGACGACATCCTGCCGGTCGTGAGCTTTGCCTCTAAGGGCAACCAGTCGGATGAAGAAAAGCATCGCGCATTTGTCGAGCGGATGGGCGCGCGCGGCTACACCCCCCGGCAAATTCGACGGCTGGTGGAATGGTGGATGCTTGCGCGAAAGAACTAAAACCAGCACACCCTCGGCACAAGGAATCCCATGAGTACGCTCATCGATGCCCGCCACCGGGGTCGCGACAAATCGGCCGATAACCGGGCGCGATTCCTCCGGCGATTTAAGGGCTTGTTGCGCACCAAAGTGGCCGACTTGGCCAAACAGCGATCGATTCGAGATTCGACTCAGGGCGCCGAGGTCGAGCTGTCGCCCAACGATATCTCCGAGCCCCGGTTTCGTCACCGCGCCGGCAGTGGCGCTGAGTCGCGTGTGCTGCCGGGTAACGATCGTTTTACTCGAGGCCAAAAGATCCCCCGCAAGCCGCCAACGGGTAGCCAGGGTCCAGGGGGTCACGAACCCGGCGAGGGCGACTCGGAGGATGTCTTTCGTTTCGCCCTGACCCGCGATGAGTACCTGGCCATTCTGTTCGATGACCTTGAACTGCCCCGTCTCCTGCGAACTCAACAAGCCGATATGACCGAGACGCGGATGCGCCGGGCGGGCTACACCCGCCAGGGGGTCCCCGGAACGCTTGCCGTACCCCGAACCATGAAGACCTCGTTGGCACGACGAATTGCGCTAGCGGGTTCTTTGCGCGAACAACTCCGGGTGGCTCGGGTCCGACTCGAGACGCTCGAACAGGCGCCCCTTCCCGCGCAAGCCCCCGATGATGAGGCAGAGGCGCTTAAGGCCCACCTTGAGACCCTCGAAAACCGACTTCGAACCCTACCCTTTCTGGATGAGCTCGATCTCCGATACCGGGCCAGCGTGCCGTTTCAACTGCCCAGGACGGCCGCCGTCATGATTTGCCTGATGGATGTTTCATCCTCCATGGACGAAGATCTAAAAGACATCGCAAAACGATTCTTTTTATTACTTTATTTGTTTCTGGAACGAAAATACGATCGAATCGAGCTCGTGTTTGTGCGCCACACCGATGATGCTGAAGAGTGTGATGAGCGAGAGTTTTTCCATGGCACCAAATCGGGCGGTACTCGGGTCTTGGCGGGGCTTCAAAAGGTGTCCGAAATCGCCAACCGCTACGCACCCGCCCAATGGAACCTCTATCTTGCGCAGGCCAGCGACGGCGATGCCTTTGGCGATGATGGCGCGCGCTCGGCGCAATTTCTGAGTGAACACTTGCGCGAACGCCTGCGCTTTGCGGTTTACCTGGGTGTCGGCAACGAGGAAAACAGTACCTTGGCGCGCAACTACCGCGGCGTGATGGACGGACCGAATTTCAGCATGGCGCACGCGGCCACCCGAGACCAGGTCTACCCGGCCTTTAGAGCGTTGTTTTTGCCATGCTGACCGGATCGGAATGGGTCTTCTCCGACCTTGAACGCGCCTACGATGACTGCGCGGAACATTTCGAGCGCATTTTCGGACTTCCGCTTTACGAAAATCAACTCGAAGTCATCTGCGCGGAGCAAATGCTCGATGCGGTCGCCGCCGTCGGGTTGCCAGCGCACTATGGGCATTGGAGCTTCGGCAAGGCGTTTCTGGGTTCGCAACGCAACTACCTGGCCGGGCGCTCGCCCCTGGCCTACGAGATCGTTCTCAACACGCGGCCTGCGATCGCTTATCTGATGGAAACGAACACACTGGCCATGCAGGTGCTAGTGATCGCTCATGCTTGCTTTGGTCACAATGCTGTTTTTGCGAATAATTATTTATTTAAGGAAAGATCGCATGCGGATGCCATTCTCGATTACTGCGTATTTGCCCGCGACTATGTCCGCCGATGTGAGGAACGGTATGGGATCGATCGAGTAGAAGAAACGCTCGACGCCGCGCACGCCCTGCAAGATCATGGTATCGATCGATACCAGCGCCCCAGTCGACTCGATTCC
>CAIPGD010000182.1 GCA_903864485.1 uncultured bacterium
AGCGAAATAATTAGATCGTCCACGCCGTCTTTGACGCGGTCGACGAGTTGGGCAGGCGTCCCACCACCGCTCATGGCCGGAAGAATCTGACACTTCAACCGGTTACCCGATTCGCGTGCAACCTTTTCACACCAGGGCACGATGACGTTGACCGAAGCCATCGCTTGCGGATTCCAGATGTGGTGGAATTTTAGAGTCACCTCCTGCGCAGATGCGGGTGCACCCAAAACGGCTGCCATCGCAGCCCCAACCAACCAGCCCGTTAACTTCTTCATTTCCAATCTCCTGAATAAATCAATTTTGAATTTTTGGCGCGCCAATCAATCATGCCCCTGAGCGACTCAAGCCCAGACCTCACTGGCGGTTTCAACAACGAGTCTCAACTTATCTCGCTGCGCCTGAACGGCGATGTTGTTCCCATGGACTGTGCTCGAAAAACCGCACTGCGGGCTGAGACATAACTGCTCCAGCGGCGCGTATTGGGCAGCCTCATCGATCCTGCGTTTAAGGCTGTCTTTCGATTCCATTTCCCCAAATTTTGTCGTCACCAGACCCAGCACGACGATTTTACCTTTGGATAGAAAGCGCAAGGGACGAAAGTCACCCGAGCGTTCGTCATCGTATTCCAGGAAAAACGCATCAAGGTTCATTTCCGACAGCAGCGCCTCGGCCACCGGTTCGTAATTGCCAGCCGCCGCGTGCGTGCTTTTGAAATTGCCTCGACACAAATGCATCGCCAGAGTCATCCCAGGCGGTTTGTGGGCAACCACCTTATTGATGAATTGGGCATACCGATGGGGCAGCTCATTGGGATCGTCACCTCGTTGCCGGGCAGCTTCCCGCATTTTGTCGTCGCACAGGTACGCTAGATTTGTGTCGTCCATCTGAACATATCGGCAACCCGCATCGAACAGACTCTGCAATTCCGCACCATAAGCCCGGGCCACATCATCATAAAATTCAGGATCGAGCTCAGGGTACGCCTCCCGACTGATGCCGGCACGTCCACCACGAAAATGCAACATCGTCGGCGACGGGATCGTGACTTTAGCGGTCAGATCATCGCCCCCCAGCGCACGAACCTGCGCGTTCAGATACTCGAAATCAGCGCGTTGGATGTCCTTCACATGACGGACTTTATCGACCACGCGGATGACTGGAGGCGCGAGTTCTTCGGTCCCATCGGCGCGCTGGATCGTCACTGGAATGTCCGTCTTGACGCCCCCAAGTTGTTCTAGAAAATCGATGTGGAAGTAGGTCCGCCGAAATTCACCATCGGTCACGCTCTGCAGACCCACGTCGTGCTGAAACTTGACGATCTCGGTAATTGCCCGATCTTCCACGAGTCTCAGTTGTTCCGCGGAGATCGATTTCTCCCGAAAAAACTGATCCCGCGCCTCATGGAGATAATCTGGCCTGAGGAAGCTCCCGACATGGTCTGCCCGGAAGGGGGGAATATTTCTTTGGTTCATCAGTCGACCTTTTATCAAAGCAAATTTTTTCGATTGGTCTCGATTTGAATGCGCAAGGCCTCCATCATCAAGTCAGCATTGGCCAAATAAGGATTGACCTTACGGGCCCGTTCCATCAAATCGAGGGCGCGATCAGGTTGATCGCGATCGGCCAGCATCTGCGCATAGCCCACCAGTGCGCCAAAATGTTGAGGCAGCCTTTTGAGTACCTCTTCGCAATCGCGCATGGAGAGTTCGTATTCGCCGGTCATGTAGTGAATGGTGGCGCGCTTGTTCCAGGCTTCGGCGAATTGCGGTCGTTTGGCAGTAATTGCGCTAAACACTTCAATCGCCTTTGGCATGTCGCCGCCCCGCATGAGGTCGAGGCCCTCGCGGTAAAGCTTGTCGATCGCAGGGTCGCCCGATTTGCCCCAGAGTTGCCACGTCGTCGCCAATGCCGCGTGCCGTACCGCCGGATCTGCGTCACCAAGCAAGGGATACACAAGGCCAGCATCCTTTGTCGTGCCAACCTTCAACAATCGCTGTAACCCGGCGATCCGCCGCTGGGGTTCAGAGTGGCTGAGCGCCTTGAGCGTTTGCCGATCATTGAGTCGCTCCGAGCTTGCGGCGTGCACGAAATGACTAGCACACAAGGCAAAGACCAGAGCCAGGAATCGGCACCGAAAGCTTGACACGAAAGGTCTCCAGAAGACTGTTAAGCCTAGCTTACCCGAGGTGCGGCACCGATGCTGTCGTTCAAGGGTAGCGAACCATCGGTTAGACTGAACCACCGTCGGCGATCCCATCTCCGGCGGTAATCCACTCCGAACCAACCAGCTGTTCGTTGAAAGCCAACATGCATCAAACCAGCATGACCCCAAGCCATTCCCACCGGCCCCGACCTGTCCGCAGCGTCCTGCACAAATGCCTGACTCTGGCGCTTTCTGCTGCACTTCTACTCGGCCTGGCCCCCTCCCAGAGTGGTGCCCAGACTATCGCCCAGACCAATCCCCCGCCTCCCCAGCAGGCTTACCCAAACAAACCCATTAAAGCCATCGTGCCGTTTGCAGCGGGTAGTGCCACCGATCAGATCGGCCGGGCATTTGCCCAGAAGATGTCGGAATCACTCGGCCAGCCGATCGTCGTAGAAAACAAACCAGGAGCCAATGGGATGCTGGGCGCCGATGCTGCAGCCAAGGCAGCACCCGACGGCTACACCCTAATGATCGGTACCAACAGCACCAATGCGGCTCTGAAGAGCTTGATGAAAAAGCTTCCGTACGACCAGGACACCGCCTTTGCCCCCGTGGCCTTTCTCGGCCAGGTCCCGCTCATCGTGGGCGTTAACAATGACGTCCCGGTCAAGACCTTGCCTGAGCTCATCGCACTGGCAAAAGCCAAACCCGATCAGCTCAATTTTGCCAGTGCCAGCGCGTCACAGCGGGTATCGAGCGAGATGCTCTTCAGCATGGCCGGCGTGCAATTGAACTATGTGCCCTACAAGAGCGGGCCGGCTGCGATGACTGACCTGATCGGCGGGCAGGTCCAACTGTTCACGGCTGACTTTGCGGTAATGCTGCCGCAAGTCAGAGCGGGCAAAGTGCGAGGCCTCGCGGTCACTTCGACCCAGCGCTCCAAGGTCATTCCGGAATTACCAACGGTCAATGAGGCCCTCAACCTTAGGGACTATGAATTGATTGCCTATTTTGCGATCTTTGCGCCTGCCGGTACGCCGAACGAGATTATTCAGAAGCTGAATCGGGTAGCCAATGCTGCGGCCGCTGACAAAGAGTTACTCGAAAAGTTTTCATCACTTGGATTCGAAACCGCGCCGGCCACGCCCGAGGCGCTGGCCCAGCGCTCACGCGTCGAAACCGCAAAATGGGCCAAGGCGATCCGCGATGCAAAAATAGAAGCTGAGTGAGCAAGAGCAATTCCCCGTTCTCCCTCTTAACAACTTCCCCATCAACGACCGATGAGTAATCTTTACGATCCCGCTAAAGCCTTTGTCCCCTACCCTTCGACCCCTGTGGCCCATGCAGGAACTGGCCCGCTGACTGGATTGGGTTTTGGCGTCAAAGACTTGTTTGATGTCGCAGGCTATCCCACGGGGGGCGGGCAACCCCTGCTTCTCGCCATGTCTGGGATCAAGACCAAGACTGCGCCAACGGTTCAGAAGCTCCTCGATGCCGGCGCCCGGATGGTGGGCAAAACCGTCACCGACGAGCTCGCCTTCTCCATGAATGGCCAGAACGCGCACTTTGGTAGCCCGATCAACGGTGCCGCGCCAGACCGCATTTCAGGTGGTTCTTCATCGGGTTCCGCAGCCGCGGTTTCGAACGGACTGTGCGACTTTGCCCTTGGGACCGACACGGGTGGATCGGTACGCGCACCCGCCAGCCATTGCGGGCTGGTTGGTCTGCGACCAACGCATGGACGAGTCAGCCTTGCCGGCGCGCTCGACCTCTCACCAAGCCTCGATACCTGCGGCTGGTTCAGCCGCGACATCCTGACCTTCGCCCAGGTTGGCGACGTGCTGCTTGGAGACGACCCTGCACCACTGCCAGCCAAGGTGCGCCTGATCCGTCTCACCGAAGTCTGGAACCTGCTCGCACCAGAAGTCCTCGACGCGCTCACGCCAGCCTCGGGGCGCGCCGAGACCGTTCTGGGCAAGGCAGTCGATGTCGCGGGTTTTCCTGGAGATTTTGATGCACTTTATTGGAACTTTCGCTACCTGCAGGGACGCGAAGCCTGGCAGGTCGATGGCGGTTTCATCGAACGCTATCACCCGCCACTCGGCCCTGGAGTTCGCGAGCGCTTCGAGTGGGCGAAGGGCGTCACCGACGAACAGGTCATGGCGGCGCGGACCTATCGCCATGATCTGACCGAATCGCTGCGGACACTGCTCGGGACCGATGGCGTTTTACTGATGCCCACCATGCCCGATGTCGCACCTCTCATTTCGCAGGACGCC
>CAIPGD010000183.1 GCA_903864485.1 uncultured bacterium
GCGGGGACCATGCTTCTTCGTCGAGAGTCTGCTGGCGCATAAGCCGGATGGCTTCCTGCTTGCGAGCGTGAACCGTTTCAGTGCGGCGGTTCTCTTCAGGCGACCCGGCGTCTTCCTGCATGCGTGCGAGCCGAGCCCGAGTGCCGCGGAACAAATCCTCGAGAAGTTTGGCCTTCCACGCATTCCAGACTTTTGGACTCGTGCCTCGGATATCGGCCACAGTCAAAAGATATAGAGCCACGAGGCGCTCGTCGCTTTGAACAAATTGGGCGAACGCATCAATGACGTCGGGATCGTGCACGTCCTGTTTTTGCGCGATTGAGGACATTCGGAGGTGGTGGTCGACCAACCAGGCGACCAGTTCGGCGTCGGTCTTCGAAAAGCCGTGCCGACGGCAGAACTTCAGCGCATCCACGCGCCCGAGCTCAGAGTGATCGCCGCCGCGGCCCTTGGCGATGTCGTGATAGAGCGCAGCAACACTGAGCCGCCAGGGTTGATCAAACGAAGCCGCGAGCTCGCTGCAGAACGGGTACTCGTGGGCGTGTTGCGGGAGAAAGAATCGCCGCAGGTTACGCACGACGGTGAGGATGTGTTGATCGACCGTGTAAACATGAAACAGGTCATGTTGCATCCGACCAACAATGCGTCGAAACTCCGGCAAATACCGCCCAAGCACCGACCATTGGTTCATGAGGCGTAACCCTCGTGTGATGCCCGTGGGCATCTGCATAAAGCTCATGAAGAGGGCGCGGTTTGCGGGGTCTTGGCGAAATCGAGCATCGACGCGGGCCCGGGCTCGCCAAATCGCGCGCAACGTGCGCGACGTCATGCCGCCCAGGGCGGGGCGCTTGGCAACGGCCAAAAAAGCTCTCAGGATCGCCGATGGATCACGCTCGAAGAGGCCCACATCACGGACATCGAGGTTGCCTCGGATATCCTGAAATTCGTGATCAATTGGCACAGGTTCGGCACCCTCGACCGACGGTGCGAGACGGAGTTCGAGATCCGACACAATTAAGCTGGTCGCCTGGGTGACGAGCTTTGCAGCGCGGTAATAAAGCTGCATAAGGGCTTCGCTAGCCTGACGCTGACCGCGGATCGGTGTCGTCGCGGGGTTGATTACTGAAAACCCAAGGGCGTTCGCAACACCCGCCTGCAAGTCAAATCCCAAACGATCATCTCTGCGCCCTGCGACGCGGTGCAGGGCGATCCGGATTTGAGCCAGAGTGCGTTCGGCGATCGCGATCCCCCGCGCCTCGGCGTGAGAAATCAACCCCGCTCGTCCTAATTCGCTCCAGCTCCGACCAAATCCGGATGCACGGCTCATCCACAGCACAACCTGAAGATCGCGCAACCCGCCGGGGCTTTCTTTGCAATTGGGCTCGAGACTGTATGGCGTATTTTCGTAGCGCGCGTGCCGCTGGCGCATCTCAGCGAGCTTGGACTGCAGAAATCGCCTCGGGTCGAGCGCCTCATCCAAACGCTGGGCAAGGTCTTGCGCCGCAGCGCGGCTGCCCGCCAGCCAGCGGGACTCGAGGAGGGCGGTCTGCACGGTGATGTCAGCTTGTGCTTCTTCGAGACATTGCTGAATCGTTCTAACCGAGTGGCCAATCTCAAATCCAAGATCCCAGCAGGCACTCACAAACCGCTCGTAGGCCAGGTCCGAATCGGCTGCGTCTGGGCGCAACAGCAACAAATCCACATCGGAATTCGGGTACATCTCGCCACGCCCATATCCGCCGACCGCGATAAGCGCAGCGTTCGCCGGGATCGGGAAGATTTTCAGCAGTGCCCGCAGGGTCCGATCGGTGGCGAGCGAAAGCTGCCCCAGGAGGCGCTTGGGTTGTCTGTGCTGGTCAAATTGCGTGAGCGTCGCATCGCGTGATGCTCGCCACGCATCTCGAAGCTCAAGCGGCGACCAATCCAGGGGTGTGTCTTTCAATGGGCGGGGCGCGCTGGTGACGCGCCGGACACGGTCAGAACCTCAACCCCGGTGTCGGTGACGCAGACGGTGTGCTCCCATTGCGCAGACAGACTGTGGTCTTTGGTCACGATGGTCCAACCGTCGGCCATTTCGCGAATCTCGCGGCGACCCGCGTTAAGCATGGGTTCGATCGTGAATGTCATGCCGGGTAACAAGACTTCGCCAGTTCCGGGTTTTCCATAATGAAGAATTTGAGGCTCCTCATGAAAACGCCGGCCAATCCCGTGACCACAAAACTCACGCACGATCGAAAATCCGCGACCCTCGGCATGTCGCTGGATGGCGTGGGCAATATCGCCTAATCGAGCACCAGGTCGGACCTGATCGATCCCCAGCCAAAGGCATTCGTAGGCCGTCTCACACAGGCGCCTCGCAGCAATTGACGGCTCGCCCACGACAAACATCCGGCTGGTATCCCCATGCCAACCGTCCTTGATGACGGTAATGTCCAGGTTAACAATGTCACCAGCCTTTAGAACGCGATCGCCCGGAATGCCGTGGCAGACCTGGTGGTTCACCGATGTACAAATTGATTTTGGGTAGGGCTGATACCCCGGAGGGCAGTAGTTGAGCGGAGCGGGTACCGTGCCCTGCACGTCGACCATGTAGTCATGACAGAGGCGATCCAACTCAGCCGTTGTAATGCCAGCCACCACGTGGGGCGTAATAAAATCCAGAACCTCGGAGGCCAGTCTGCCCGCCGTGCGCATGGCATCCAGTTCAGGGACGGTCTTGATCGAAATCGGCATAACAGGATGAAACCGTTGAGGACAGACAAGAGATGGGGTGGCGCGAGTAGCCCGAAAGACGTTAGAATTATAGGCTTCGCATTGAAACGCGAAGCACCGGAACGGTAAAACGTCCCACCTTACCCGTTGCCCCGGCGTCTGACGGCGGAACGTAACGGAGCGCGCGCGCCGGGATCCAAGGGTGTTTTGTGGGCTTTCTACAAGACTTCAACGGTGCGTGAGTCCCAACCCAGATCACAGAAGGTATCTCACTATGCAACACTCCATGCGCGACATGCTGGAAGCGGGCGTTCACTTTGGACACCAGACCCGTTTCTGGAGCCCCAAGATGGCCCCCTATATTTTTGGCCATCGGAATCGAATTCACATCATCAATCTGGAAAAGACCGTCGTCATGTACGACGAGGCGGTTAAGTACGTTCGCCGGTTGTCTGCCAATCGCGGAACTGTGCTTTTTGTCGGCACCAAACGACAGGCGCGCGAAATCATCGCAGAAGAAGCTCGCCGCTGCGGCATGCCTTACGTGGATGCGCGCTGGCTGGGCGGGATGTTGAGTAACTTCAAGACTGTCAAAACCTCGATCAAGCGCCTCAAGGACATGGACGCGATGGTTGCAGACGGCAGCTTCGAACGTTTGTCCAAGAAAGAGGCGCTACTGACTCAGCGCGAACACGAAAAGCTGTCCAAGAGTATTGGTGGCATTAAGGACATGGCCGGTTTGCCGGACGCCATATTTGTGATCGACGTCGGGTATCACAAGATTGCGGTGACCGAGTCCCGCAAACTGGGGATTCCGCTGATTGGCGTTGTGGATACCAACCACTCTCCCGAGGAAATCGATTAC
>CAIPGD010000184.1 GCA_903864485.1 uncultured bacterium
AGTCGAGATCGCTCGAGCGTCGCGGGCATCAAAGACGGGTAATTCCGCGTCGGGGGGCTACGCTAACCCCACCTCGAGTGATACAGCGGCTGGGTCGCTGTTGGACGTGAAGGCCTAAGGTTGTTTGGTACGAGCTAAAACTCGTACTCGACCTGAAGCCTCAGCGTGTTGCGTCGGCTGGCAGCCAGTTGTCCCATTGGCCGACGTTACCGAATGCTTGTAATCCCCATTCGAATTCCCGGGACTGTCGGTACTTGAACTGCAGCTGGTAGAGCAGCTCTCTGTCATATTGATCGGTTGCCTTGAGGTGCCGCCGCATCAACAGGTTGGCATTGGCTTGGACGTTTCCCCACTCGGTTTGCAGCAGCGGTCCAAACGTTAGCTCGTAGCCCTCGGCTCGATCTCTGGGCCGCTCAATCTCGAGTAGCAACCCCAGGTCGACGGGATAACGTCCCGTCTCGGTCAACTGGAAGCGGTTTTCCCACTCCCAGGCATCGAAGCGGGTTGACTCTCCCGCAGGCTGGGCGTACTTACCGTAAAACTCGGTGAACCACCACGAACGGGGCGCAATGCCGTAGCCGATCGAGTGGGCGGACTGTGTCGTGCCATCTCGATTGCGTTGGACCCCAGCCTTGAAATCGATCTCGCGCTCGCCAAACTCAATGATGGGCAGTCGGATGTAGTCGTTGGGCTCTGCCATCGCGGGTTTGGCGCACAAAACAGCGAATATGAAAAGGCATCGCCTGATTATTGAGCCTATTGAGCCTATTGAGCCGGAAGTGAGTCGCATCGCTCTTGCGCTGTTAGTTTGGGAAGGGGGGCCCTGGCGCGGTATGCCGCCAGCGCAATCAGGAACACTGCAGCCAGATAGCTCAGCAGTTGCATTTCGCTGGGGTTCGCTTCGTAACCGATCAACCCATGTAACAGCGTGCCCAACGCAGAGTCGTTGGGCACCCAGGCTGAAAGGTCCCATGCCTTGTCACCAAGCACCGTGAGCCAGTTGGCCTGATTGAGTGTTCGCGCAAGCTGGCTGGCGAGTCCGCCGGCGATCAACAGAATCAGACCGCTTGTAATGGTGAACAGTCGTTTCGGGCTGATACCCCCCAAACCACGATAAAGCAGAGCGCCTGCCATCGCGCCCAACGCGAGCCCAAAGGTCACGCTTAGCAAAAGCTGGCCATGCGCAACGCCGCTGCCCGATAGAGTGCCACCGACAAACAGGACGGTTTCGGCGCCCTCACGCAAGACAGCAAGAGCCACCGCGCCCGTTAGCGCCAATAGCGAAGCAGTGTCAGCGTCCAGACTCGAACCGATTCGCTTGGCTTCCTGGCGGGCCTGCTGGGCATGCGCGGGTGCCTGGATGGCATGCAGTGTCAACAGCACCAGGGCCATACCAAGCAACGCGACCGTGACCAGGTCCTGTCCCAAGCCGTCAGCCCAAGCCGTGATGGCGTCCATGGATGCGGCTAGGGCGACAGAACCGGTCACGCCGGCGATCACCCCGAGCATCAGCCAACGGGTCCGGCCTGCGAGGTGCCGCGTCGCAGCAGCAACGATTCCGATAAACAAAGCCGCTTCCAACGTCTCGCGGAACACGATGAGTCCGGTGCCAAATAGCATGGGGTTCACTCCGCGAGAATCACGCCTTTGGCGCTGGTGGGATTGAACTCGCCGAAGTACTCGTAGCGTCCGGGCTTGAGCGGACCGATGTAGATCACGCCCTTGCTCCCGGCGGGGATCAGTTTTTCCCGATTGAGTGCGTGGCTTTCAAATTCTTCGGGGGTGGCGTCCTGATTCTGAACGGTGAGCTTGACGCGGGTGTTGGCGGGTACGCGGAGCTCAGCGGGCTCGAACCGATGCCCCGTGATCAGGAGGCTGAATTCGGGATCGGTGGCCAACGCCGGTATCGAGACGACGCAGCAGGTCGCGCACAGAATGGCTCGGGCGGTGGAACGCAAGATTTGATCAGGCATGGGAACCTCGAGGTTCGTCAGAGTTGGGTTGCTATGGGGGGTGCCAGATGCCGAGTGTAAATGGGAATGGTTATCATTCGCAAGTGCGCTCCGGTGTGGGGATCAGAGCGGTACGATCAAGCGTCGGCGCTAAAGCAGCCCGTTTCGAGGCGTCAGAGGGGCTAATATCCCCGAGCAAAAATAATGAACACAGCGGAACGAAGACACCGTCTACCGCTGAAGCTCCTCCATTCACCGGGTTCCAGGATTATGAAGACGCGCTCGATCTCCGTCACAGGTTTGCTGATGATCACGCTCTGTGCCTTATCAGCCTGCAGTGGTCAGCCCGAGTCGCCCGGAGGCCCTGCAGGTCCAGCGCCCGTGAGTGTGGCACCGGCCGTGGAGCGCAGCTTCACCGACAGGGAAGAATTCAGTGGCCGATTGGAGGCGTCGGAGTACGTGGAGCTTCGGCCCCGCGTCAGTGGCACCGTCGAGCAGGTGCATTTCACCGACGGTGCGTTGGTTGCACGCGGGGACCGGCTGTTCACGATTGACCAACGGCCGTTTGCAGCCGAAGTGGCGCGGCTCGAATCGCTAGTGGCAGTTGCTAAGAACCGCGCAGAACTCGCTGGGTCGGAGTTGGCGCGGGCGCAACGGCTCATGGATGCAAATGCCATTTCGCGGCAGGAATTTGACCAGCTAACCTCGGCGTCGCGCACAAGCAGCAACGACATTCAGTCTGCTGAAGCCTTGCTTCGCAATGCGAAGCTCAACCTTGAGTTCACCACCGTGCGCGCTCCGATCAACGGCCGCGTTTCGCGCACCAATGTCACCGCAGGCAATCTGGTGGGTGATCAGGTGGTGCTGACGACCATCGCCGGCGTATCTCGGGTTTATGCCTACTTTGACGGTAGCGAGCGGACCTTCTTGCGCGTGCGCGCTGCTGGAGACAAGGCTCCCGTCGTGCGGATGGGGCTCGTCAATGAAGAGGGATATCCGCATGTCGGCAAGCTCGACTTTGTCGATAATCGTCTAAATCCGCAGACGGGTGCTGTTCGCATGCGAGCGACGTTTGATAATCGGGCGGGCGTGTTCGTGCCCGGATTGGCGGCGCGCATCGTGATGGCAACCAGCGCTCCCTATACTGCCGTGATGGTGCCGGAACGCGCCATTGGAACCGACCAGGCGCGCAAGTTCGTGGTCGTTGTCGGGGCCGATGGCCAGCCCCAGTTCCGGCCTGTGCAGCTGGGTACGCTTGACGGCGACATGCGGGTGGTTACGAGCGGGTCACTCAAGGCCGGCGAGAACGTTGTGGTTGATGGCCTGCAACGCATCATGCCCGGTGTCCCGGTCGCACCCCAGGTATTGAAGGTGGACGACCGGGGCATGCCGATCCCCCAAGGTCCGCCGGCTGCCGCCGCGCCTAAGGGTTGAGCGTCGCACCATGAATATTTCGAGCTTTTTTATCGACCGACCGCGCTTTGCCGGTGTGCTGTCGATCTTCATTTTCCTGATCGGCGTTCTGGCGATCTTCCGTCTGCCGATTTCTGAATATCCCGAGGTTGCTCCGCCGCAGGTCGTGGTTCGAGCGCAGTTCCCTGGCGCAAACCCCCGGGTCATCAGTGAGACCGTGGCGACTCCGCTTGAGGAGCAAATCAACGGCATTGAGAACATGCTGTACTACGGTTCACAAGCGACTGCGGATGGCAGTCTGACGCTGACGGTAACGTTCAAGATCGGCACGAGCGCCGAAGCGGCCGAGACGGCGGTGCAGAACCGGATCAACCGGGCGCTCCCAAGGCTCCCCGAAATCGTGCGCCAGATCGGCGTCACGACAGAAAAATCCAGCCCTAACCTGACGATGGTCGTCCACCTTGTCAGTCCGGATAACAGCCGCGACGCGCTGTATCTGCGCAATTACGGACAGCTGAACGTCCGCGACGAACTTTTGCGCCTCCCGGGCACCGGTTCGGTCGTACTTTTTGGCGCCGGTGATTACGCCATGCGGATCTGGCTCGACCCGGTCAAATTGGCGGCGCGCAACCTCACAACCGCCGATGTCGTCGGTGCCATTCGTGAGCAGAACGTTCAGGTGGCCGCCGGCACCGTGGGCGCGCCTCCGGCACCCAAGGGCACGGAGTTTCAGCTTGCCGTCAATACCCAGGGGCGATTGACCAGTGAGGAGCAGTTTGCCGACATCATCGTACGCGCCGATTCGTCGACCGGCGGCATGATCCGAATTCACGACATCGGCCGCGTTGAGCTGTCATCGGGGTCGTATTCACTCCGTAGTTTGCTCAATAACAAAGAGGCCGTTGCGATCGGGATTTTTCAGTCGCCGACAGCCAATGCGCTCGCATTGTCCAATACGGTTAGGGCGACGATGGAGCGTCTGAAAGCGGGCTTTCCGCCCGGTATGGACTACAGCATCGTCTATGACCCGACGCGCTTCGTACAGACATCCATCGAGAAGGTCGTCGTCACTCTGCTCGAGGCCATTCTGCTTGTTGTCATCGTCGTCATCGTGTTTCTGCAGACCTGGCGCGCCTCGATCATCCCGTTGCTGGCGGTGCCCGTATCGATTGTCGGAACCTTTTCGTTCCTGCTGCTGCTGGGCTATTCGATCAACACCCTGACGCTGTTCGGACTCGTGCTGGCGATTGGAATCGTAGTGGACGATGCAATCGTCGTGGTCGAGAACGTGGAGCGCAATATCGAGGCTGGTCTCAGTGCGCGCGACGCCACCGTCAAGGCGATGCAGGAGGTGTCTGGTCCGATCATTGCGATCGCGTTGGTGCTCTGTGCCGTCTTTGTTCCGCTGGCCTTTGTGCCAGGTTTGACGGGGCAGTTCTACAAGCAGTTTGCGGTCACCATCGCCATCAGCACGGTCATCTCAGCCTTCAATTCGCTCACCCTGAGCCCCGCCATGAGCGCGCTGCTGTTAAGGCCCAACCACGCGCCCAAAGACGCTTTGACGCGCGGCATCGATACGGTGTTTGGTGGCTTTTTCCGGGTGTTCAATCGCTTTTTTGGTGGCGCCAGCGCGGCCTACGGACGCCGAGTGTCGGGGGTTGTGTCGCACAAGGTCGCTTCACTGGCCGTTTATGCGGTTCTGTTGGGGTTCGCTGGCCTGCTGTTCACGCGGATTCCGGCTGGATTTGTGCCCGCACCCGACAAGCAGTATCTGATCGGGATCGCCCAGTTACCGGCGGCAGCGTCGATCGACCGTACCGAAGCAGTGATCCGGGAGATGAGTGATATCGCCCTGAAGGTCCCCGGCATCGTCGACTCGGTGGCGTTCCCCGGGCTATCGATTGCGGGCTTCTCAGCCGCACCGAATGAAGGGATCGTTTTTTTTGGCCTCGCCAACTTTGACAAACGCACCACCCCCGACCTGAGCAAGGGTGCCATCCTGGGCCGAGTCAATGGGGCTATCCAGCAGATTAAGGGGGCGCGGATGTTTGTCGTCCCGCCCCCTGCGGTCGATGGTTTGGGTAACGCGGGTGGTTTTAAGCTGCAGGTGCAGGATCGCCGCGGCCTTGGAGAACAGGCGCTTTACGGCGGGGTCTGGGGTGTATTGGGACAGGTGTATGGCAATCCTAAGTCGAGTATCGGCACGCCGTTCTCCACCTATGACATCAATGTGCCGCAACTCTTCGCCAACGTAGACCGGACGCGCGCCAAGCAGATGGGCCTGCGTTTGTCCGACATCTACGACACGATGCAGGTCAACCTGGGCTCGCTGTACGTCAATGACTTCACCAGGTTTGGCAAAACCTATCAGGTCGTGGTGCAGGCTGACGCGCCCTTTCGCGCCGACGCCACTTCGATCACCTCACTCAAAACCCGCAATGCCGCTGGCGACATGGTGCCGCTTGGCGCACTCATGAAGGTCGAGCCGACCTTTGGTCCCACCCGTGTCACGCGTTATAACGGCTACCCATCGGCTGATATCAATGGTGCGCCCGGCGCGGGGTTCTCCAGCAGCCAGGCCGAAGGCGAGATCGAGGCCCTACTGCAGCGAACGCTGCCACGCGGGTTGAGTTACGAGTGGACTGAGCTCAGTTATCAGGATCGGATGACACGCGATTTCACCATACCCGGCACCCACATCAGCCTGCCGACCCTGGGTGCAGTGCTCGGTATCTCGGTGCTTTTTGTGATCCTGGTTCTGGCCGCGCAATACGAGAGCTGGACACTCCCGCTGGTCATTGTGTTGATTGTCCCGATGGGCATCCTGTCGGCATTGTTCGGTGTTTGGGTGTCGAGCTTGCCGCCGTTCCTCCAGCCTGGGGATCTGAACATTTTCACGCAGGTGGCGTTGGTGGTGCTGGTCGGATTAGCGTGCAAAAACGCCATTCTCATTGTCGAGTTTGCCCGCGAACTTGAGGAGCGCGGGGAGCCGATGCTCGAGGCCGTCAAGCACGCCTGTCGCATGCGACTTCGTCCAATTCTGATGACCTCCATTGCCTTTTGTGCCGGAGTCATCCCACTGATTCTGGGGAGTGGCGCAGGCAGTGAGATGCGCCGCGCGATGGGAATTGCGGTGTTCTCGGGGATGGTCGGCGTGACACTTTTTGGTATCTTTTTGACCCCGGTTTTTTACGCGCTGATGCGGGGCCGTCGCAGAACCTCGCGACCAGGTGGGTCGGCCGAACCGGCCGCGCCCATGTCCGAAGGAGGGGTGAAATGAGCCCCCGCAGCCACCAGAGCCCCCACAGCCCCCAAAGTCTCCATCTGCGGCGCTTATGGCCGCTGGCCGCGGTCCTGATGTTGGCGGCTTGCGCCGCTGTAGGCCCCGATTACAAACGCCCGGAAACCGCACTCGATCCGAGTTTTATTGGGGCATCGAACACGGATCCAGTCCCCAATATCAGCGATTTCTGGCGCGGGTTTGGCGACGCTAAATTGAATGCGCTCATTGAACGTGCGCTCGCGGCCAATGGCGACGTGAAGTTGGCCCAGGCCCGGTTGCAGGAGGCGCGTGCCGGCCAGGACGAGGCCGGTGCCGCTTTTTTGCCCGGTGTTGATCTGAACACCAGCGCGACTCAAGCCATTCAGCCGATCACGCTTCGGCCGGGTGCGACGCGAGAAGCTCGCACGGGGGACACCTACGATGCCAGCTTCATTGCCAATTGGGAGCTCGACCTTTTCGGGCGGCTGCGTCGTGGAAGCGAGGCTGCCAACGCGCGAGCCGGCGCGAGCGTTGCTAGCCTGGCGGCGGCAAAGACATCCGTGTCAGCCGAAGTTGCGCGCAATTACCTTGAACTCAGGGGTCTGCAGCAACGTCTCGACTTCACCAAAGGGGCCCTCGTTAATCAGCGCGAAACGCTAAAGTTCACGCAGGTTCGGGTCGAGAACGGTCGGGGGACTCCGCTAGACCTCGCGCGCGCCCGCACGCTGGTTGCGTCCACCGAGGCCGCTCTACCAGCGCTGCAGGCTTCGATCGAGCGAACGGTTTTTCGCATCGCCTCCCTCACCGCACAACCCCCGCGCTTGCTGCTCCAAGAGCTGGCCGCTCCAGCGCCCCTGCCTAGCTTACCGGTGACGGATTTGTCCAAGCTGCCGGTCGGAGTGCCTGAACAGTGGTTGCAACGGCGTCCAGATCTCATCGCCGCAGAGCGCCAGCTCGCTGCA
>CAIPGD010000185.1 GCA_903864485.1 uncultured bacterium
AAGGTAAAAAGGTGGCCGAGGAGATCTCGCCCATCGCACTGGAAGCCGTCAAACGCATCGATGCCATCTTCGATGCCGAACGCGAGATCAACGGCATGGGCGCCGAGGCGCGCCATGACGCCCGTCAAAGGCTGGTGCGCCACTGGCCGGGCTCGGCGCTGGCCTCAGAACTCAGCCGCCGGTTCTGGTCCGCCCAATCGCTGATCGTCAGGTCTGGCGGCGGCTTCAGAACTGCCAGTGCCTTCGCCACCGTCCGCTTCAGGACCTGCGACCCCTTCAAGGTCAATGTCAGCTTCAAGTTCAATGTCTGGCTGCGCGAGATCATCGAGCACCTCGCGAATAGCGGCGCGGATCAGGTTCCGGGTGTCTCCGACGGTTTGTTGGTCAAATAGCTGCGGTGCCAGCCGGTCCGGCAGCGCCAGCAGGCGGGTTCTCAACAGCGCCAGAACGGCAATCCAAGCGGCTTCGATCTGCTCAGCCGCAATCAGCGAGTGGCGCTTTTCCTCGGCCTCCATCTCAGCAAGGTCGGCGCGTGCACGAATGAAGCGCGCCCGTTCGGCTGCATAGTCCGGCGCACCGGCTTGGGCCTTCAGGGCTTGATCGCGCAAGTAACGCACATAGCCGCGCACAGACCCGATCAGCTCATATTGGCCGCGCTCGGCCTTGGGGATGACCCCCTCGCGGCTCAGCTGCTGGACCCGCCGTTCCGAAAGATCAAGCAGCCGGGCGATCACGCCGATGGGTTGGGTGGCAGATGACATGATCTAATCCCACGCCTCCCATCAAAGCCATGTAATTGCTGCGATTACACTGGAAAGCCCTGCGCAGCAGAGCGAAGCTTGTCCCATAGCGCGATGCATCCTGCTGCGCGCTAAGAGGACCAAGATGATGCCCCGCGACATTGCCACCCTTCGCAACCAAGACGCCGCGCTGCAAAAGTTCCTCGCCAAGAAAGGCGAGATCGACACGATGCTCGCCCGACTTCAGGCGCTGAGCGACGACCATTTCAACGCCGCGCCGGACGAGGTGAACTGGGGCCATGTCGGCATGCTCGAACGCCACGCAGAGCATCTCCGCCAAATCACCGACAGCGCTTTCAAGGAAGGCGAGTACTCTAGCTGATAGAAAGCAACACCATGGAAACCACCATCATTCGTCTTCCTATACGGAACCTGCCCGACCATTTTGACCGCACCCGCATTGCCACCGTTCTCGACGAGATCGAACTGGCCCTGCTGGAGGAGCGCGACGTTCACTGCAGCACCTCAGCCGACAGTTTCACCATCATGATTGTGGTGCCAACTCTCCAGCTGGTTGATGTGGCGACATGCTTGAAAGGCCTTGGCCTCATCTAGCAATGATGCCCCGCAACGCGGATATGCGCCCTAGGCTAAGCGCAGAACCTATCGACACGCATCGAAAGAAGTGCTATTTACGTATTTAATTAGATGCGTTTTGGGAGCCAACCATGAACATCACCAAGGACATCAGCCCCCTAACGGAGTTCAAACGGGATTCTGCGCGTCTGATCGCCCAGATCAAGGAAACTGGTCGGCCGCAGATTCTTACCGTGAATGGCAAGCCCTCCGTCGTCGTGATGGATGCCGCCGCATGGCAGGATATGCAGGACCAGCTCGACCATGCCGAAACCGTCGCGGGCATCCGCAAGGGTCTGACGCAGGCTCGCGCTGGTGAGGGCACCGATGCGAACACGTTCTTCGATGGCCTCACGCGGACCAAATGACTTCCACGCTGCCCGTGATCATTACGCCGAATGCAGCAGATGATGTGAAAGCGTCATGGACCCACCTAAGTGATCGCAACCCTAGGGCGGCGGATGAATGGTTGGCGGGCATCCGCGGCACGATCCTCGCCCTCGGCACAATGCCAGATGCACATCCCATTGCCCCAGAATCGCGTGAATTCGACCTACCGATCCGTCGAGCGCTTTACGGCACGGCGACGCGCTGGCGCATCTATTACGCCGTCATCGACGGGTCTGTACAGGTTCTGCATGTCCGCCATGGTCGCCGAGCCGATTGGCGACCCTGAGTCTTTCGAACAGGCGCCGCAGTAGATACCCTCGCGCCAAGGATACCGCGACGAACACCAAGCCGATCGTCAGATGCTCGTCGAGCGTGGCTTCGAAACCGAACCACGGGAACACCACAATCTGCGTGACGATGGCCAAAATGTAGCCAACGGCGACATTCGTGATCGCTTCGACCAGCGACATCAGCCGGGACTGGGTCATGCCTCAAACCCCAAGCGGCTTAGGGCATGCCGAAAACTCGCTGCCTGAAACTCCCGGTTCAAGCTGCCATTTTGAAGGTAGCGCTCACCAGGGACGCGGAGGGCGATGCTTTGATTGGGACAGTCGACAGCCGGCAGGTAGGCGATAGCCTGCCGATCAAGCGCAACAAGGGCATAAAGATCAAAGGCATTTTCCGGATAACGACGCCGCCCACCTTTTCCCGCGCGTCGGAGATGAAAAAAGTATCCCGGCGTAGAGCGAGTGCGTGGATCATGGTTTTTCGGCTTGCGGGTTGATTTGACCTGAACGCGAAGCAATGCCCCATCGACGTCCACCAAGATATCGTATGGCAGCCCTTGATCGCTCAAGAACGCGCGATAGCCGCTCATGATGAGGTCGGCACAAACCAAGTGCTCCGCGGCCTTGCCGACCTCCAGATCATCACTGCATTCGACGTCTGGAATGTCGAACTCGCTGTCAGGCAAATCAAATCCCAGGTGTTCAAACAGCGATTTCTGCATGCCCCGCCTCCCGTTCTCGTTTGACGTCTTCGAAGCTGTGTCCCGTTTCTGACAACTGCGCCGCTCGGCCTGAGAACTCTTGCCAACGGCGGACGATGACATCCACATATTTTGGATCAAGCTCGATCAGCGATGCGTGGCGCCCAGTCTTTTCCGCAGCGATCAGCGTCGTGCCACTGCCACCAAAGGGGTCGAAGACAAGATCGCCTTTACGGCTCGAGTTCCGGATAGCGCGTTCGACCAGCGCCACCGGTTTCATGGTGGGGTGAAGGTCATTCTTTGATAGGCGCTGGATGTTCCACACATCGCCCTGGTTGCGGTCGCCACACCAGTGACGTTTCACGCCGTCCGGCCAGCCATAGAGGATCGGCTCATATTGCCGCTGGTAATCGGCGCGGCCCAGCGTGAACCGGTCTTTCGCCCAGATGATGAAAGTTGACCAGTGGCCGCCTGCAGACTTGAATGCTGTCTGCAGCGTCTGCAACTCGCTGGACGACATGCAGATATAAACAGCGCCATCGGTGTGCGCGTTGATCAGCGCGCAGGCGTCGTAGAGAAACTGCCCGAATGCGTCGCCTAGAGCATCATTCTTGATCCGACGGCCCTTGCCCGCTTTCTCAGCCCCCACACCGCCAGCGTAATCGACGTTATAGGGGGGATCACAAAAGCAGAGATCTGCCTTCACGCCCGCAAGTACTTTTTCGTAATCCGTCGCCACCGTACTGTCGCCGCAGAGCAGCCGATGGTTGCCGAGGATCCAGAGATCGCCGAGACGGCTGACCGGATCCTCAGGGGTTTCTGGAACATCGTCCTCGCCCTCCTGCGGACCGGTGCTTGCATCGAGGCTGTTCATCAGCGCGTTCAGTTCATCCTCGGTAAAGCCCGTCAGCCCAAGGTCAAAATCCGCCTCCAGCAAGTCCGCCAGTTCCAGGTTGAGCAGTTCCTTGTCCCACTCGGCATTCTCGCTCGAGCGGTTGTCCATGATCCGGAAGGCCCGCGCCTGGCTGACCGTCAGCCCCTTGGCGATATGCACCGGTGCGGTCTTGAAGCCGAGCTTGCGCGCTGCTTCCAGCCGGGTGTGCCCGGCCAGCACAACCATCGCCTCGTCCACGACGATGGGCTGCCGCCAGCCGAACTCCTGGATCGAGGCCGCGACCGTGGCGATGGCCTGAGCGTTGCGTCGCGGGTTGCGCGCATAGGGAATGATCTGCTCAAGCGGCAGGTCGACAACGTCCATGGCAATGTCCTTGAGAGGTCGCGAAGCGAAATGGGGTCCGATCCCCGTTTCGGTTCAGGCGTGGTTTTTCAGGCCGTCAGGCCTTTGTTTTGTTGAGGTTCGCGTCAAAGCGAAACGAAGCGGGTGTTTTCAGCGGTGTCACTGGGAAAGCCTTGCGCCTCGCCCCCCCGAAGACGGTTACAAACAGGAGGGACCCATTCATTATCAATGGGTTAGGTGGTGCAACATTTTGGGCGGAGACAGTTTTTTCGAGAACTCGCTCACCAAATGCAATATGGCGAACCTCCAAGACCCAGAACGAAAACGGGGAGAACTGTCTTCCGACACACTCTCCCCATCATGCCTTTCAGATAGCACGGATATGTTGCATCTGTCGAAGGAAAAAGTGTTGCAACACTTTATGCAGCTGCAGCATTTAGGCGGGACGCGATCTTGGTCAGCGCCAGCCTGTGCTGCCGCCACGCGGTGGAGCGGTCGACGCCCAACTCGTAGGTGATCTCCTTCCAGGGCCTGCGCGCGGCGCGCCACCAGATCAGGTGGCGCTCGTCTTCGCAAAGCCACAGCACCCAGTCGAAGGTCTGCTCAAGCCGCGAGATGGCGCTGGCCGAAGGCCAGACCCGCATCGGTTCGGGCTCCATCGCAAGAATCTCTTTTTGCGAGCGCACAATCTGCGGCCAGGCGGTGACGTAGCCCTGCACCTTCACAGGCGGCAGCTTACGCAAGGTGCGGAAGGCCTCCTCGAAGTGATCGGCGACATCCTCGGCGGTCCAGTTGCGGTCAGCCATGGCGCACCTCCCCGCCTTGCGGGCGCTTGCCATAAAGCTTCGTGCCAAGTTGTTCAACCAAGGCACGCTCAGGCCAAGTCAGCCGTGGGTCATCGACCATGACCGCGAACAGGCCCTGTTCGTGCCAGCCGTCGCGCTTGACCCGCTCTGGATCACGGCGCTGGCCGCCGTAGCCGCGGGGATGCCATTTCATGCAACACCCCCATTCGTTTCGATCGCCCACAGGAGAAGCGCGATTGCATCAGCCTCGTTGTCATCGGCGGGGCTGTAGCCCCGAGCGCGGGCCGCGTTGATCATCGCCACCTTGTCGGCGTTGCCCTTGCCGGTGGCGTGTTTTTTGATGCTGCCAACCGGCACGCCCTGATACGGGATGCCGCGCAGTTCGGCCCAAGCGGTCAGCGTGGCCATTAGCCCGCCGTAGACATGGGCTGCGTCCGTCCCTGCGTGCCGACGGACTTCTTCGTAAAAGATCACCTTGATCGGGCCTGAGAGCCGATCCAGCTCGGTCAGCCAGTTGGTAAAGCGCAGGTAGCGCATTCCTCCGCCGTCATAACGGCCGGGCTTGAAGCTGGCCGTACCGCTGGTGATCAGACCGCCGTGACCGCGCAGGGCCCAGCCGGTGGTAGTGCCCAGATCCAGGGCAAGGATGGTGCGGTGGATTGAACTGGTGACGGGCAGCAATTCAAACCTTGCGCTGTCGGATTTGGTGATCAGGGACGTCGCAGCCATGATGGCTCTCCTGTATTGAGGGCTGGTTCTGGTGGAAGACGACGGTGGTCATGTGCTTGTCGGTACGGGCCGCCGTTGTCGGATCGGGGTAGGGAAGACCCATCTGGGCGGCCCGCGCGCCAGGCCCTTACGCATGGGATGAGTGGCCCACCCTTGGGTGGGGCCATCCCATACGTAGTATGGGGGTTCAGCACCTAACTGTTCCGATGTGTACAACACACTGATTTTATTAGAAAATAAGACTTCATGAAGTCTTCGGGTATGAGTTAGGGACCTAACACTTATTTTCCCGTAACCCGTTGATTTCATTGAGTGCACAGTTGGTGAAGACATATGAGTTAGGCCTCACTCATATGAGTGAGGTCGTCATCAAGGCCCTCCGGGTAGACCCAGACAGCAGGGTTTTCGACCTGAAGGCTGAGCCCGGACTGGGGGCATTTGAAGTGGCTGGGCAGGACCGGACGGACGGTTTTGGTGATCTCGCCGGTGGATGGATCGACCTCCTCGACAGGCAAACCAAACTGCATGCCTTCGACGCAGACATAGCCAAACCGTGACCGTGTGACGGGAAAGCCAAAGCCAGAGGGGTCACGAAGGAACTTCACGAAGCCCTTGGTTGAGAGCACGGAAAGGCGTTCGCGGATGGTGTGCTTGCTGCCCAGACCGCCGCGATTCTCAAAGGTCTCGGCGAACTGCATGGCGGTGTAGAGCCGCTCGCCTGCCGCCTCGTCCAGCAGCATGCCCAGAATGACATCGTGCTTGCGCAGACGTTCAGCGTCGAGCTTGGCCCCGACCTCCTTGCGCACCAGGCGCTCGTTCATCGGGTTCAGCTCGACCCAGCAACCCGCAACCTTATCGATCAACTTGCCCGGCAGTGCGCGGCCATTGCGCAGCTCGATTTCGAGGCGGCGCGGGGTGCTGTCCTCGTCGGGCCGGTGCATGAGTAGCCCCGAGGTGTAAAAGCCGCGCAGCGCGCTGGCGCCGGAGAGTGCGAGAAAGGGGTCGTCCTTGACCTGATGTTTGGCGGCCTTGCGGGTGTGGTGGGCCAGAATGACACCGGCGTCCGGATTGACCGCTTCGCGCAGAACCTCGAGCCGGTCCCTCAGGAAGAACATCATGGCGGTGTTGTCGTTCTCGCCCCCACCATCCGGCCCGCCATCGAAGAGGTTGCGGATCGGGTCTATGACGATGATATCGGGCGGCGCATCGAGGAATGCGGCTCGGATTGCCTCGGCGATGCGGGTGACGCCATCGGCATCCAGCAACAGCTTCAGCTTGGGCGTGGCGATGAATGTGGAGCGAGCGGCCGCGATCACCCCGGGGGCCAAGCTGATCTGCTGCATCCGTTCGCGCAAGTAGTGATACTGGATTTCCGCCTGCAGATAGAACACGCGCAGTGGTCGGTGCGGCGTGAAGCCGAGAAACGGCACTCCCGCCGCCATGTGGACAAGCCACGAGATCAGGAAGTCGCTCTTGCCGACCTTGGGCGCGCCGCCTAGCACCAGAAGCCCGCCTGGCGTCAGGACGCGCGGCGCGATGATGTCATCAGGCATCGGGCTGCGATCATCCAGCAGTGCGCCAAGGCTGAAGGTTGGCAAAGGGCCTGTGGGTGTCTCTGCGCGGGGCAGTCGCAGGAGCGGCGGGCCGTTCCTTTTAACGTGCAAAGACCAGAGGCGTTCGGACTCGGCCTGTAAGCGGTCTAGAGGCCAGGGCGGGCGCAGCATGGCGGCGTTGTAGCCGCAGATGGCTTCCCAGCCCTCGACAGGCTCAAGGCGGCCTTCATGCACCAGGCGCACGTAATGGCCGATAGCGGCACTGGCGCCTTGAAAGCGCGACCAATCGTCGACTGCACCTTCACGTACGGCCGTGGTTAGAACAGCCTCTATGGCGGGTTTGGACGGTGCAGAGGGGGGATCGCTCGCAAAGCCCACGCCCGGCAGCGGCGGCATCTCCGCGACCCTCTCGGCAAAATCCGAAAGCTCAACTTCGACCACGCGATGCTCTCGGATTTGCACAAGCCGCTGGTGACCATGTTTGTGATAGACTGTGCCGGGCACCCGGATCGGCTGATGTGCGGACCGGAAATGCGTATCTCCTCCGACCTTCACCGCGATTTCACCGCGCAGACGGCACAGGGTGACGAGATCCTCACCCTCCGCTGGTTCGGTCAGTTTCCACCAGACATGGAGCTTCGCCGCCCCCTCGGGCGTGCGGCCACCACTTTCGATGATCAGCGTTGGTGGACCGAGGTGGCGGGTGATATGGTCAAGCTTGGCGGGGATGTCGCCGGCATCAAGATCAACGATGATCGCCTGCATTTGCAGCACATCGGCTGCGCGGGCTTGCCCCTGCTCGGTGACAGTGCCCGGGATGACATAGACGGCAGCGCCCTCGCGGTTGGCCCATGCGGCAAATGTTGCGAGTTTTTCGGGCGCAGTGCCGTCTGCAGGGATCCAGATATTGTGTGGCTTGCCATCCCGACCTTGTCCCTTGTCGACAAAACCCCTGAGCGGGATCAACCCCTCACACCAGCTGAAGACGGTGTCGAGAAAAACGCCAATCTGCCCAGAGTCTGGGTCACATCCAAACGGGTTCTCCGACGGCGGCCCGTCGTTAAAGTCCATCCATGGATTGAAGTGCAAAACACCGACGTCAGTCATGTGGGCAGCCCCCACCACCGATCCGCCCAAGA
>CAIPGD010000186.1 GCA_903864485.1 uncultured bacterium
CTGGCCCATCCGAGGGAGGGCGCGTTTGCCAAGGAACGAGTCGAGTCCGCGGCAACCATCCATTCACGCTGTCGGGAGAGTTCGATCGCACGTCGCCCCGACCAGAGCGTTGCGATCGTAAAAACAATCAGGATCACAAAGGTGATCCCGGTCGGGTCAGACCTCAGCAACAAACCCCAGACACCCTCCACGCCGAGGAGCCAAAGGGCAAATCCAAAGACCCCAACCAGGGTCAGCCACTCAAAGACGATCGGTTCGGCGAGTGAACGCTGCTTGAAGGGGAGCTTCCCAGACGCAGGCACCAAGCGAGGCTCTCTAATATCATTTGGGCCCGCCACGCTAAAGCCCTTCAACCGTACCCTCAATTGGGGTTATCCAGTGCCACCCACCCCCGTCAGTTTCTGGCACGCCCTGAGGTTCTGGTTCAAGTTGGGCTTTGTGAGCTTCGGCGGCCCCGCTGGGCAAATTGCCATCCTGCATCACGAGCTGGTCGAGAATCGTCGCTGGATTTCAGAACGACGTTTCCTGCATGCGCTCAACTACTGCATGCTTTTACCTGGGCCCGAGGCCCAGCAACTGGCCACCTATCTGGGTTGGCTCATGCACCGCACCTGGGGTGGCATCGCGGCTGGCGCCCTGTTCGTGCTGCCATCGCTGGCCATTCTGATCGGCCTGTCCTGGATTTATTTCGTATTCGGTGAGACTACGATCGTCTCCGGCCTCTTCTATGGCATCAAACCCGCGGTGGCCGCGATCGTCATCCAGGCGGCCTACCGAATCGGTACCCGAGCCCTCAAGAACAAATGGCTCTGGATCATCGCCTCCGAAGCATTCATCGCAATCTTTTTTTTGGATGCGCCGTTCCCCCTGATCATCGCGGTCGCAGCGCTTGTTGGCTTCGTCGGCGGGCGGTTAGCGCCGCAAGTTTTCGAAACCAGCAGCGGCCATGGCGGCCCGAACAAGCGCTGGGGGGCCGCGCTGATCGACGACGACACGCCGACTCCGGAGCACGCTCGATTCAGCTGGCCCCGCCTGTTCGTCGTGATCACCTGCGGGGGCGTTTTATGGGCGTTGCCGATGGGACTGCTGACCCATTTCTGGGGGTGGAAGCACACCTTCACGCAAATGGGTTGGTTCTTTACCAAGGCGGCGCTCCTGACCTTTGGCGGCGCTTATGCCGTACTGCCTTACGTGGTGCAAGGCGCGGTCAACCACTACGCCTGGGTCACTCCGACCCAAATGATGGATGGGCTAGCCCTGGGAGAAACCACGCCTGGGCCCCTGATCATGATCGTGGCGTTTGTGGGATTTGCCGGGGGTTATACCAAGGAACTGCTGGGACCCGATGCGCCGGTGTTGGCTGGTGCCATCGCCGCATGCATGGTGACGTGGTTTACTTTTCTGCCGTCATTCGTATTCATTTTTGCGGGCGGCCCCTTCATTGAATCGACCCATGACAACCTGAATTTAACCGCCCCCCTGACTGCGATTACCGCAGCGGTGGTTGGGGTCATCCTGAATCTTGCAATCTTCTTTGGCCAGCATGTGCTGTGGCCGCAGGGGTTCGAGGGCGCGATTGACGTCGTTGCGGCAGCGATCACACTCGGCGCGGCGGTTGCTTTATTTGGGTTCAAGCGCTCGGTGATTCAGGTAGTCGTCGCGTGCGCACTCATCGGGTTGACCGCAAAGACCCTGGTTCTATAACCCCGACAGGCGCTCGAGCTCAATACGCGCCAGTGCAACCGCGTGGCGCGCCGCGATCAGCTCATTACGGACGATCCGAAATTGGCGCTGGGCGTCAAGGGTTTCAAGAATGCCGCGTTCACCGAACCGATAGGCGGCTTCGGCGGTACCTAAAATGGCTCGCGCGCGGGTCACGATCCCGGAGTCCAGGGCCTGCAGCTGAACCTGAGCCGCCTGCCAGCCAAGCCAGGCGGAAGCGAAGCCCTGCTGAATCTCGAGTTTCTTGAAATCAAGCGCCGCCTGCGCGCGCGTTGCGGCGGCAACCGCCTGGGCAATCGGTCCCTGACGCTGATCGAGCAGCGGGACGCTGACCTGGGCACCGACCCGTGTAAGCGCCGAGCTGGGGTCAAGTTCGTGGGTTGCGCGCAAAGTCACCCTGGGGAGGACCTGAGTCCTCTCGAACTGAATTTCCTGGCGGGCCCGCTTGAGGTCAGTCTGCGCAGCGAGGAGATCCGGATTACGTTCATCGAGTTCCACGCGAAGTCGCTCGTAGTCGTCCAGTGTCAACGGTGCTGGAAGCGCGCCTCGCGCCGCGACTTGAAAATCATCGGGCAACGAGGCACCGACAACGCGTCGTAGTTCGACCTTGGTTTGTAGCGCACGTAGCCGCACGGTATCCAGTACTTTGCGCGCGATCGCCATTTCGGTCTCGGCGCGGGTGAGATCGAATCGTGCCGTCTCACCGGCCCGCGCGCTCACGGCTATGCGATCGCGAATTTGCTCAGTCAGCGCCAGATCTTCAA
Organism: uncultured bacterium; assembly: GCA_903864485.1. Taxonomy (GTDB): domain Bacteria; phylum Pseudomonadota; class Gammaproteobacteria; order Burkholderiales; family Burkholderiaceae_E; genus RFPW01. The sequence continues at coordinate 2,487 of CAIPGD010000186.1, forward strand.
CCGCCGCCTTTTCTTCCTCGGCCAACCGCAACCAATCGGCACTGGCCTTGCGAACTGACGCCACCACCAACCGGTCAACGACGAGGGCCTGGGCGCTCACCAGCGACACCCGTTGCTCCGCCAGATCGCGTCTCGCCTGACGCAGGGCTGGCCATTCGACTGGCTGCACGACCCCAATCAAAGGCGCCCCACCCGATGTCCCATCCATGCGACGGGCATCACTTCGCCCGACCTGAATCTCGAACTCCGGGTTCGGCAACGCACCCGCCGTCTGCACGCCTGCCCGAGCGCCAGCCAACTCGGCCCCTGCCTGCGCCACCAATGGGCTATCGCGCCTGGCGAGCTCGATCAACTGAACGACTGGGATCACCGGCACGGAAAGGCCGGCCGCTGTTTTCGTACCTATCGGTTGAGTGCTCAGTGATGGAGCACCAAGCGGTTGAGCGCCAAGCGGTTGAATCCCAACTGAGAGAGCCCCACTAACCAGCGCTAGATTGGATACCACACGCACCGCGGCGCCAACCAAGATAGTTTTAAGTTTCACTATTTTTCAACTCGGATTCACTGTCGAACCAGCGATAAAACGCGGGCAGCATGACCAAGGTCAAAAGGGTGGACGTGATCAATCCACCGATCACAACGACCGCAAGCGGGCGCTGGACTTCGGACCCCGGGCCCACCGAGACCAAAAACGGAATCAAGCCAAGCATTGCCACCGTTGCCGTAATCATGACGGGACGAAAGCGCGCTTGCGCACCTTCGACAATTGACTCATCCAGCCCCATTCCTGACTGTCTACGCTCACGAATCGCGCTCACAAGGACAACGCCATTAAGGACCGCGATACCCCATAGAGCAATAAACCCAACCGAGGCGGGAACGGACAGGTACTCCCCCGAGACAAACAAACCGAGAACGCCGCCAATTGAGGCCAGAGGCAAAACGCTAATGATCAGAGTCGCCAGGCGAATGGAGCCGAACAACATGAACAGGAGAAAGTAAATTGCAATAATCGTGATCGGAACGATCACGGCCAGATGCCCGAGCGCTCGCTCCAGATTTTGAAACTGTCCGCCCCACTCCAAGGTATAGCCCGAAGGCAAGGTGACCTCGGCTGCGACCTTGGTTTGAAGTTCGTGGACAAAGCCCCCGAGATCGCGGCCATGGACATTCATGCCAACGACGATCCGGCGACGCCCCAATTCACGCGAGATCTGCGCCGGCCCCTCTCGCACTTCAATCCGAGCAATGCTTTCCAACGGGATTTGCGCCCGGCCAGGCGTGGTCAGCAACAAATTACCGATCGCCTGGGGATTATTTCTGAAGCGCTCCGGGACCCGAACCGCAGCGGCAAATCGCCGCTCGCCCTCGTAGACGTCCGTCACCCGTTGGCCGCCCAGTGCGACCTCAATGAGGTCGTTGACATCGGCGACATTGATACCGTGGCGAGCAATCGCAGCCCGGTCAATATCAATCGTCAGATACTGCTGGCCGCTAATTTTCTCAACCCGAATATCGCGTGCACCGGTAATTGAGGAACCTACGCGAGCCAGATTATTCGCGGTCGACAGCAGGAGTTCGAGATCGTCGCCAAAAATCTTAATCGCGACATCCGAGCGCACGCCGGTCACCATTTCAGCGACCCGCGCAGAAATTGGCTGAGCCATGACGACGCTCACACCGGGGATCGCCTTGAGCTTCTCTCGAATGGCGTCCTGAATGGTGTCTTGGGTCCAGCCCTCGGGCCACTGATCGCGGGGTTTAAGACTCACGACCGGCGTCGATTCGTTTTGAGACTGCGGGTCGGCCGGCGACTCGCCGCGCCCGACTGACGAAACTGAAGTCAGTACGCCAGGCACCTCCTGAGTCAACTGCATCGCGCGCATTTCCATCCGGGTGGACTCTTCGAGCGAGATGTTCGGTACCCGAATAATGCCGGGGACGATCGACCCTTCCTTCATTTCAGGAATAAAGGCAGTGCCAAGAAAGGGGATCAGAGCGATGGCCGCTCCAAAAAACGCGATGGCCAACACCAGCGCTCTGCGCGGGTGGCCCATCGACCAGGCGAGCATGGGCCGATAGGGCCCACGGAGCCAGCGGACGAGGCGGGTATCTTCCTCGGCCCCACCGCGCAATAAGAAACTTGAGAGCACCGGCGTGAGCGAGAGCGACAGCACGAGCGACACGGCCAAGGCAATCGCGATGGTGTAGGCCAGAGGGGCGAACATCTTGCCCTCCATGCCCTTGAGGCTCATCAGCGGCAAAAACACGAGGATGATGATGCCCACGCCAAAGATGACCGGCGTGGCGACTTCGGTAGTCGCTTTAAAAATGGCTTGAGCATGGCCAGCGGCGTTGGTGGGGGGGGCATGCGACAGGCGCGAAAACGCATTCTCAAC
>CAIPGD010000187.1 GCA_903864485.1 uncultured bacterium
ACGAAAGCTTTGACACACCTGGACCCCGAGATGCCCGAGCCCCCCGTTTCCTTTGGCGCACGCGCCTGGCCACTGCTCGATCTGCTTCAAGCAGCGCATGCGGCTGGGCGTGACGTCGTCTGGGGCGTCTAATTCAAAGGCTTTGGAGCCCTTTACTCAGACCACCGACTCAGCCCACCCACTCAGCCCAACCACTCAGCCCACCCACTCAGCCCAACGCAGACGCCAGTTCACGTCGCGCCCGATCGAGGGTCCAGGCCCGGCGTCGCGCAGCATCGGCCAGCTGATCTTCACCAATTCGTCCAACATTGAAATAACGTGCCTGCGGATGCGCCAGATAAAAGCCCGCCACCGCCGCGGCCGGGGTCATTGCGCCCGAATCGGTAAGGGCCATCCCAAATTGCTCAGCCCCCAAGACCCGAAACAGGTCGGCTTTGACCGGATGCTCGGGGCACGCGGGGTACCCCGGGGCAGGACGAATCCCTCGATACTTTTCGGCCACGAGATCATCGATTTCCAGCGCTTCGTCCGGGATGTACCCCCAAAACTCGCGCCTTACGCGCTCGTGGAGCCACTCGGCAAATGCCTCCGCGAGGCGATCGGCCAGCGCTTTCAGCATGATGGCTGAATAGTCATCGCCCGCCACCTCAAAGGCTTCGGCGCGTTTGTCCACGCCCAACCCGGCGGTCACCGCGAAGAGCCCGATATGGTCGGTAATCCCGACTCCCGCTGGCGCAATGAAATCGGCCAGGGCTGCGTTGGGTGTCCGAGCACCCGCCTCATCAGGGGTTCGGGCCAATTGTTGACGTAAGCCGTGCCAGACAAACAAAGGCGCCGGCGCCTCTTCGACACCCGCAAAGCGTTCCGGTGCCCAAACCGCAATATCTTCATGATCGACCGCGGCGGCCGGCAAAATCGCGAACGCCCCCTGAGCGGTCAGCCAGCGCTCGCGCACGATCCGCTCCAACATCGCTTGGGCGTCCGCAAAGACCCGTCGCGCCTCAACACCAACGACCGCATCATCAAGAATCGCCGGATAGCGTCCCGCCAGATCCCAGACCTGAAAGAAGGGTGTCCAGTCGATGTAGGGAACCAGACTCGACAAATCGACCTTTTTCAGCGCGCGTACGCCCGTAAACCGGGGCGTCATGATTTCCCCCGCCGCCACCGACCCCGCCCAGTCGATGGCCACCCGATTGGCACGTGCCTCTTCAAGGGTCGCCAGGGCTGGGCCTTTTTTGCCCGCATGCTGCAAGCGGATCCGATCGTAATCGGCCTGCGTCTGCGCGATGAAGTCCGCGCGCGATTCCCGCGAGATCAGGCTCTGCGCGACTGGCACCGATCGACTTGCGTCGGGGACGTAGATCACGGGACCCGAGTAATGCGGCGCAATCTTGACTGCCGTGTGAACTCGGCTGGTCGTCGCACCGCCTATCAGTAACGGGATCCGACGGCTACTGAACCACGGGTCGCGCTCCATTTCGCGCGCCACATTGGCCATCTCCTCGAGCGAGGGGGTGATCAGTCCTGACAGCCCCACGACATCGACGTTCTCCGCCTTGGCGACCTCGAGAATTTTCGCGGCCGGCACCATCACGCCGAGATTGAGGACATCAAAGGCATTGCACTGCAGCACCACCGCGACAATGTTTTTACCGATGTCGTGGACGTCGCCTTTGACGGTGGCGATCAAAACCTTGCCCTTGGCGGCAGCCACCGTCCCCGTTGCAGCCGCATGGGCCGCTTTTTCGGCCTCGATGTAAGGCACCAGGTGGGCCACAGCCTGCTTCATCACGCGCGCGCTCTTGACCACTTGGGGCAAAAACATCTTGCCAGCGCCAAAGAGGTCGCCCACATGGTTCATCCCGTCCATCAGCGGCCCCTCGATCACCTCGATCGGGCGTGCAGCCTCGCTACGAGCCTCTTCCGTGTCGGCCACAATCCATTGCGTGATGCCATGGACCAACGCGTGGGTCAGCCGCTCATTGACCGGCCAGGCGCGCCAGGCCAGATCTTCTTCGCGGCGCGCGCTGCCACCCCGTACCGTGGACGCAAATTCGATGAGTCGCTCGGTCGCCGACTTCCCGTAATCCGGATGATCCGGCGCAAATTCAGCGCCATCGAGCGCACGCGGGGGTCGCGCCAGGACCACATCCTCGACCCGCAGACGCAATTCGGGGTCGAGGTCATCGTAGAGGCCGAGCTGGCTCGCATTGACGATCCCCATCGACATGCCGGCCCGAATCGCGTGGAACAGGAACACCGTGTGGATGGCTTCCCGCACCGGGTCGTTCCCACGAAAGCTAAACGACACATTACTGACACCGCCCGAGACCTTGGCACCCGGCAGGTTGGTGCGAATCCAGCGCGCGGCTTCAATGAAATCGACCGCATACCGGTCGTGCTCTTCGATACCAGTCGCAATCGCGAAGACGTTCGGGTCAAAAACAATGTCCTCGGGCGCAAACCCGGCCTGATCAACCAGGAGGCGATACGCCCGTTCGCAAATCGCGCAGCGCCGCTCGAGCGAATCGGCCTGGCCCTGTTCGTCAAAGGCCATCACGATCACGGCGGCGCCGTATTTTCGACAAAGTCGCGCCTGACGCAGAAATTCGGCTTCGCCTTCTTTCATCGAAATGGAATTGACGATGCTGCGGCCCTGGACACATTTGAGACCGGCCTCGATCACCTCCCATTTGGAGGAGTCAATCATCACCGGAACCCGAGAAATATCGGGCTCGGAAGCGGCGAGATTCAAGAACCGCGACATTGCGGCAGCCGAATCCAGCATCGCTTCGTCCATATTGACGTCGATCACCTGGGCGCCACCCTCGATCTGCTCGCGCGCGACCGCCAGTGCCGCATCAAAATCGCCATCCAAAATGAGCTTTGCAAAGCGCCGACTACCCGTCACATTGGTGCGTTCGCCCACATTCACAAAGAGACTGTCCTCACCAACCTCGAACGCCTCGAGCCCCGACAGGCGCAGTCGGCGCTCAATCGCAGGCACGCGGCGTGGGGCAATCGGTGCCACCGCCCGCTGAATATGCGCAATATGTTCTGGCGTCGTCCCGCAGCACCCGCCCGCGATATTGACCAAGCCGCCCCGGGCAAATTGCTCCAATAGCCCAGCGGTGATGCAAGGGGTTTCATCAAAGCCCGTGTCAGACATCGGATTAGGCAGGCCGGCGTTTGGGTAGACACACACGTAGGTATCGGCAATCCGCGATAGCGCTTCAATGTAGGGGCGCATCAGCGCAGCACCAAGGGCGCAATTCAGACCGATGGTGAGTGGACGCACATGCCGCACGCTGTTCCAGAACGCTTCGACGGTCTGCCCCGACAGGATGCGCCCGGAGGCGTCGGTCACTGTGCCTGAAATCATCACCGGAATCGGTGGTAAGCCCACGGTTTGGCGCTCGTCCTGCAGGGTCTCAATCGCAAAAATCGCGGCTTTCGCGTTCAGGGTGTCAAAGATCGTCTCGACCAGCAACACATCGGCGCCGCCATCGATCAACGCACGCGCCTGCTCTTCGTAAGACTGGCGCAGCTGATCAAAGGTGATGTTGCGTGCGCCAGGGTCCGCCACATCGGGCGAGATGCTTGCGGTGCGCGGCGTGGGGCCGATCGCACCAGCAACGAATCGCCGATGATCGGGCGTTGACATGCGGTCACAAGCCTCGCGGGCAATTCGGGCGGCGGCCAGGTTAAGTTCGCGTGCAATTTCGGGCAGGCCGTAGTCCTCCTGCGCGATCGAGGTGGCACCAAACGTATTGGTGGCGATCAGGTCAACCCCGGCCGCCAAGTAACGCTCATGAATGCCCCGAATAACGTCCGGACGGGTAATGCAGAGCAATTCGTTATTGCCCTTCAAATCGCGGTCGTGGTCGCGCCAGCGTTCGCCGCGAAAATCCAATTCAGTCAGGTGTTCCTGCTGGATCATCGTGCCCATCGCTCCATCCAGGAACAAGATGCGCGACTCCAACAGCGCTCGCAGCGTTTGCTCAACAGTCATAAATGTTTCCAATCGACACGAATAGTTTAACGGTGTCGACGGGTCACGCTCGGATTCGGTCAAAGACGGTCTTCGATCCAATGCGCCAATTCGCTCAACATCTGCTCGCGATCCATGTCGTGATGAACCTCATGTCGACTTCCCGGCCATAAACGCAGGGTCCGATCCAAGGCCGCGATTGAATCAAAGAGGCGCTCCGTGCCCTCGACCCGACAAATATCGTCGTCAGTCCCATGAACCAGTAACACCGGGAGTGTGATCGCCTGGGGTGCACGGGCATTGACACGGTCGATCGCAGCCAGTAACTCGGCTCCCCAACGCACCGTCACCCGACTGTTCATGTGAGGATCGCGGTTCCAGACCGACTTGAGTTGAGGATCGCGCGTCAGGCCGTCGGACCCGAGCGGCAGGTCCATGGACAGGGTCGGCCACCAAAATGACATCGTCTGCGTCAGCCCCGTCAACCACGGCGCCCCCGGCAGGCCTGGAATGAGGGGCGGCGCACTGATGATGGCCCCTGCCGCAAGCGAAGCATCACGTTGGCTCAGCCAGTCCATCAGGATTAGCGCCCCCATGCTGTGGCCGTAGAGAAAAAGCGGGATCGCCTCGCGCTGGGCTTGCTCGAGCGCACTCTCGAACAAATGGTCAAGGTCGTCCAGGTAATCATCGAACGATTCAACGTGACCGCGCTCGCCCTCGGATTCGCCGTGCCCGCGCAGGTCGACCGTTTGCACAGCGAAACCCCGTTCGGTCAAGGCCGGGGCGACCACTTTGCCATAACGCCCACCGTACTCGCAGACCCCGTGAATGATCGCGACGACGGCGCGCGGCGAATTCTTGGGGGACCACTGACGGTGAATCAGCCCCGGACCTTCGGGGCGCAAGCGCCGGCAAATACCTGCCTCATGAATAGAAATCATCAGGCGAGCGCCCCCGGCCAAGCGAACAATCGAGTCGTCATACCCTGCAGTCTAGGGGCAAGCCTCAGTGCAGCACCAGCGGTTGATGCGCCAAGCCTTGAAATCGGGTCAGGAAATCATCGACCTCTTCCAGACTCGGAGGCGTTTGGGCCCAGACCCTCAAGTGCTCTCGAAACCCCTCGGCCATCGGCCCGGCCAGAAAAATCTCGCGCCGTGCCGCTTTGTCGAGAATCTCAAATCCACCCCCAAAGGCGGGCGGAATGCCCACTGGATGGGCCTTGGGGAATTCCAATACACAAAAACTCGGGCTGTTATAGATCAGGCGCATGGGTGTACTCCAACATTTCCTGGCTTTAGATGGGGGCGCGGACGAAATCCACAAGCTTCAGCAGATCGCGCGCCCAAGCTGGCGCCTCTAGCGCCGCCAAAACACCGGGGTCAACAACACAAATAAAATGATCAGTTCGAGCCGGCCGGCCAGCATGGTCAGCGTCAACAGGCCAATTTGCGGATCGGTCAATCCGCCAAACTGGTGGGCCGGACTGACCAGGCCGAGCCCTGGCCCAGCATTGTTCAGGCACCCCAAGGTCGCAGTCACCGCCGTGGTGAAATCCAGTCCACTGGCCATCAACAAAAAGGCCACCGTCACGAGGGTGGCCCCGTACAGCAACATGAACCCAAGCACCGAGAAGACCACCTTGCTCTCGATCGACTGCCCGCTGATCCGCAACGGAACCACCGCGCGCGGATGAACCACGCGGGCCAGCTCACGCCCGGTTTGGCGGACCAGGATCAGGGTTCGGATCATTTTAATGCCGCCCCCGGTCGAGCCTGCGGACGCACTGACGCAGGAGAGAAAAACCAGCCACATCGACGCGAAGCTCGGCCACAAGGCCCAGTCCAAGGTCGAAAACCCGGTCGTCGTCGCCAATGAAATGACCTGAAAAGCCGCGTGACGCCAGGCCAACGGATCGTCCTCAAAAACGCCGCGCCACAACAAAAACGCGGCCAACACAGCGGTACTTGCCAAAATCGTGGTGACGACCGCCAGCGCCTCCGAGTCGCGCCAGTATGCGCGCGGACTGCGATGATGAAAGGCATGAAAATGAGTCGCAAAATTGAGTGCGCCCAGCGTCATAAACGCCATCAGAACGAACTCAATGGCCGGCGACGCAAAGGCCTCAATCGAATGGTCCCGGGTCGAAAACCCACCGAGGGATACGGTCGTCAATGCGTGACAGACCGCGTCGAACCAGGACATGCCGGCACCCCTTAGCGCGAGCAGGCAACCGACCGTCAGAATCAGGTAGACCAGCCAGAGCGCGCGGGCAGCCTGAACGATGCGTGGACCAATTTGGCCTGCCTTCATCGGCCCCGGCGCCTCGGCACGATAGAGCTGCATCCCGCCCACCCCGACCATGGGTAGCACAGCAACCGCCATCACAATAATCGCCAAGCCGCCGATCCATTGCAGCAGGCTGCGCCAGATATGCAGAGATTGCGGGAGGCGCTCAAGCGCCGTTAAGACCGTCGCGCCGGTCGTTGTCAGGCCGGCCATCGCCTCAAATAGCCCACCCAGGACCGAAGTTTCGGGCAGCAGGAACCGAAACGGGATCGTCGCCAGCAAGGCGCAAACACACCATCCGGCGACCACCAGCAAGCAGGCATCGCGGGGCTGGAATTCGGTACGTTGCGCACGTCCAAGGACCCAGAGAATGCAACCGGCGCCCAGACTGACCCCGGCACCTGCGGCAAAGGCTTGCCAATGGCCGTCATCAGCCCAAAGCGACCAGCCCAATGGCAAGAGAAAGGTGGGCCCAAATAGAAACAACAAGACGCCCAGCAGCCGCACCATCGCCAACGATCGGTCAGCACCAGCCATCAAAAAAATCCGACGCTCACCTGGAACAACTTCTCGACTGCCGGCACGTGTTTGCGATCGTCACAAAAAACAATGACGTGGTCGTCACTCTCGATCACCGTATCGTGATGGGCCATGATGACCCGCGATGAGCCATCGGGATCACGCCGCACCAGTGCGCCGATCATCGCGCTCTTGGGCAGCGCCAGTTGTTCGATCCGCCGCCCAACCACTTTGGACGAGGCGGCATCGCCATGGGCAACCGCTTCGAGCGCTTCAGCCGCTCCACGGCGCAGCGAATGGACCGCTGCCATATCGCCGCCACGCACATAGGTTAAAAGCTTACCAATGGTCGCCTGGGCCGGCACGATGGCGATATCAATTCGGCTACCTTGCATCAGTTCGGCATACGCGCGCCGATTAATGAGCGCAATC
>CAIPGD010000188.1 GCA_903864485.1 uncultured bacterium
CATGCTCGGCGCTGCGCTTTGGGTCGGTGGATTGACGACATTGGGGTGGTGGTTTGGTGACCAACCATGGGTCAAACAGAATTTCTCGGCCATCGCGCTGGCGATGATCATCATCCCGGGCTTGCCGGCGGTTTGGGAACTGGGTCGCCATTGGATGCGGGCGCGCATGCGGCGTTGAATTACGCCGTAAAATACGGCTGTCCCTGCATTGGAGTTCGATCGATGAAAATCTTGTCTACACGCTGTGCCGCTTTGATCGGCTTCGCCATGCTGGCGACTGGATTGGTCGAACAGGCGCAGGCCCAAGTTCAGGGCCAAATCCAATACCCATCGCAGTCTCAGGAAGTTGCACACGTCCTGCAGATCTCTCCAAGAATGGTGACGATTCCGCAGCAACAATGCCAGCAGGTTCTGGTTCAGGGCCAAGACAACAGCACCGCCGGAACGATCATTGGCGGCGTCGCTGGTGGCATTTTGGGTAACCAGGTCGGTCGTGGCGACGGCAGAACCGCCGCGACTGCTTTGGGTGCTGTCGTCGGCGCGTTGTCGGGCAGCGCACTGGGTGGTCGTGACGCCGGTGTTGCCCAGTACCGGACCGTTTGCAACACAGTCCCTGTGACGGTACAGCAGGGTGAGATCGTGACCTTCGAATTTCGCGGTCGACAGTTCACCCAGATCTTCTCGAATTGAGTTTTCTCTAGATGAGTGCGCCCGGTCGGCCCCGGGCATTGTGTCGTTCGAGCCACCGTTTGATCCCCCGATATAAGGCGGTGGCCAAGGCCTGCTGATGGGCGTCATCGGTCAGTCTGAATTCTTCTTCCGGATTGCTGATGAAAGCCGTCTCGACCAGAATGGACGGAATGTCGGGTGCTTTGAGCACCGCGAACCCAGCGCGTTCGACACTCGGTTTATGCAGGCGTCCGACGCCCCGGAGCTCTTCCAGGACCGAATTGCCCACGCGCAGGCTGTCGCTGATCTGCGCCGTGGTGGACAAGTCGAGTAACAGCTCTCGGACTTCGCGCTCCGGGGCGCTGCTCAGATTGATGCCTCCGATCCGGTCAGCCGAATTTTCTTTTGTGGCGAGCCAACGCGCGGCGGTGCTCGAGGCGCCGGTTTCGCTGAGCACAAAAACGGAAGATCCGCGGGCGTTAGAGGTACTGAACGCGTCGGCGTGAATCGAGACCAACAGGTCCGCCTTCACCCGCCTAGCCTTTGCCACTCGAGCACCCAGGGGGACAAACCAGTCTCCGTCCCGGGTCAACATGGCGCGCAAGGCAGGGTCAGCATGGGTGAGTTCAAAGAGCCGTTGAGCGATCATCAGCGTGACGTCTTTTTCCATCGTGCCACCCGGGCCAATCGCACCCGGATCTTCGCCGCCATGACCAGGATCGATTGCAATCGTGATGGGACGGCCAAGCCGCGCTGCGCGCTCTGATCGGTCCCGCTGCTCCGCCGGCTCAGGAGCGGTTTCAAGCTGCCTGAGCAAGCTATCGAGTCCCTGCTCGTTTGTTGGGCGTCGATCGATGAGTTGCGCCAACGCGTCGGGCGCATCGCGCGGGATCAGATCAATGACCAATCGATGCTGGTAGGGCTCCGTTGGCGAGAGCGTAAAGATGTCGGCCCGTGTTTCTGCCTGAAATTCAATCATTAGCCGGACTTTGCCCACCTCCGCCTGAGTCACAAGGAGCTTTCGGATCCAGGGGTTGTCCGGATGGGTTCGCGGGATCCGTTCATTCAACCGCTCGCCTGCTGCATTGGCCTCCAGATCGATGATCAACCGATCGGGCCCTTTCAGCGTGGTCGAGGTCCAGGCCGGGCGTCCTGAAGTTTCGATGGTTAAACGGGTGTGATCGGCGGCGGGCCACATTCGGATCGCTAGCAAGGCCGTTGCTGACGCCACATCCCAGGGGATCCATCCACCAAGCCCGATCGAGGCCGTTCTGAGTGCTCGCGCGAGCAACGCGCGACGCACTAGGCGTCCAGCAGGTGGGCTCAAGGGCCTAAATCCCGATTTTCCGCGTTTGCTGAATTTGCCGAATTTTCTGCTGCCATTCCCAGCGAATCGAGTCCTTTCTGAGCTCTCGGGCTGCAGGCGCTTAGGGTGGCGAGCCGCCCCGCATCGCACATTGCCAGTGTAA
>CAIPGD010000189.1 GCA_903864485.1 uncultured bacterium
GAACATAACAACTCGGGCCTGCGTGCTTCGACCTACAACGCGGTCGCGTGCGCGCTCGCCTGCACCTCCGAGGTCCATGTGCTGATTGCCGGGTTTGAGTGTGCTGGCGCGGCTGCGGCGGCTGCTCAGATTCCAGGCGTTGCTAAAGTGCTGATCGCCGACGCCTCCCATCTGGCCGAGCAACTTGCCGAGAACGGTGCGGCGCAGGCAGTGGCTGCCGCTCACGCGACGGCCTACACCCACATTGCTGCGCCAGCGACGGCCTTTGGGAAAAACCTTGCACCGCGGGTCGCGGCACTTTTGGGTGTGTCCCAGATTTCTGACGTCTCGCGCGTCGTCGCGCCCGACACCTTTGAGCGGCCCATTTATGCGGGTAATGCGATTGCAACGGTGCAGTCCATCGATCCGATCAAGGTCATGACCGTGCGGACGACCGCTTTTGACGCCGTCGCATCGACCGGCGGCTCGGCGGTTATCGAAGCGATGTCGGCCGTTGTCGATTCGGGGCGCAGTCGATTTGTCGGCCGTGAAGTCGCAAAAAATGACCGGCCTGAACTGGCGGCGGCCAAGACCGTCGTTTCGGGTGGGCGTGGCATGGGGTCAGCGGAGAATTTCCACCTGCTCGAGCCGCTTGCGGATCGGCTCGGTGCCGCGATGGGCGCTTCGCGCGCCGCGGTCGACGCCGGCTATGCCCCCAATGACTGGCAGGTTGGCCAGACGGGCAAGATCGTGGCGCCCCAGCTGTATGTCGCGATCGGGATTTCGGGGGCCATTCAGCACCTGGCCGGGATGAAGGACAGCAAAGTCATCGTCGCGATCAACAAAGACGCCGAAGCGCCGATCTTTGGGGTGGCTGATTACGGGTTGGTGGGCGATCTGTTCGAGGCCGTACCCGAACTCGCCGCCAAACTCTGAGTCGTTTTTAGATTGAGGGACGTTCCATGAGTTACATCGCGCCACTGGCTGACATGCAGTTTGTGCTGCAGGAACTGGCGGGCCTCGGGTCGATCCAGTCATTGCCGGGCTTTGAAGACGCCAGTACCGATACCGTGAACGCGGTACTTCAGGAGGCCGCGCGATTCCATCAGGAGGTGGTGGCCCCACTGAACTGGGCCGGTGACCTGGAACCCGCCCATTGCAACGACGGGGTAGTGACGACGACGCCCGGTTTTGTTGCCGCGTTTAAGGCCTTTGGGGCGGCAGGCTGGCAAGGTGTTCAGCATCCGCAGGTTTTTGGTGGGATGGGGTTGCCAAAATTGGTGGCAACGCCGTGTTCCGAAATGCTCAATGCGGCGAACCTCTCATTCGCGCTGTGCCCCTTGCTGACCGATGGTGCCATCGAAGCATTCATGACGGCCGGTACCCCCGAAATGCAGCAGCGCTGGGTGCCGAATCTGATCAGCGGTCAATGGACCGGCACCATGAACCTGACCGAGCCACAAGCGGGTAGCGACCTTTCGATGGTTCGTACCCGTGCGGAGCCGCAGGCCGACGGCACTTATCGTCTATTTGGTCAGAAGATTTACATCACCTTTGGTGAACACGATCTGGCCGAGAACATCATTCATCTGGTGTTGGCTCGTGTCGTTGGTGCGCCGGAGGGGGTCAAGGGTCTCTCGTTATTTGTCGTACCCAAGGTTCTGGTCAACGACGACGGCAGCCTCGGTGCACGCAATGACGTGTGGTGCGCATCGGTCGAGCACAAGCTCGGCATCAAGGCCAGCCCGACCGCCGTGTTGCTCTATGGCGATGGCAAATGCCCAGTCGCTTCGCCCAGTGGCGGTGTCGCCGCGCCCGGCGCGATTGGCTGGCTGGTAGGTGAAGAGAACCGTGGCCTCGAGGCCATGTTCATCATGATGAATGCGGCGCGATTCGCCGTCGGTATGCAGGGCGTTGCCGTTGCCGACCGTGCCTATCAAAAGGCGGTGGCCTATGCGCGGGACCGCGTTCAAAGCCGCGCCGTTGAAGGTTCGTCAGGCCCGATCACGATTATTCATCACCCCGATGTCCGGCGCATGCTGATGACCATGCGCGCGTTGACCGAGGGCGCGCGTGCACTGGGTTATGTGGCTGCCGCCGCGTTCGATCAGGCGCATGCCGATCCCGATCCGGTGGCTGCAGCTGAGGCACGGACTTTTTACGAATTTCTGGTCCCGATCGTTAAAGGGTTCTCGACCGAAATATCGCTCGAAGTCACCTCCCTCGGTGTGCAGGTGCACGGCGGGATGGGATTCATCGAGGAAACCGGTGCCGCGCAGTATTACCGCGATGCCCGAATTCTGACGATTTACGAGGGCACTACGGCCATCCAGGCCAACGATCTGATTGGGCGTAAGACCGCGCGTGATGGTGGACGCTCAGCGCTTGCGATACTGGCTCGGGTTCGGGCGACCGTGGCCGAACTCAAGCAGTCGGAGACGCTCGCAGCCATCGCGACTCGTCTTGAGCAGGCTTGTGATGCGCTCGAGCATGCCATCGTCTTTATTGCTGGCGCGGCCAAATCTGATCCTCGGGCCGTTTATGCCGGCAGCGTGCCGTATCTGATGCTGAGCGGTGTGGTGCTTTCGGGTTGGCAAATGGGACGTGCGGCTCTGGCGGCGACGCATCAGTTGGCGGCGGGTGAGGGCGATGCGACATTCCTGCGAACAAAGCTCGGAACGGTGCGCTTCTTTGCAGATCACATCCTGACTCGTGCGAATGGCTTGGCTGAATCAGTGGTCGAGGGCGCGGCCGGAACCCTCGCGCTTGAAGAAGCCAACTTCTAAAACCCGTTCGGACAAGCCGGCTCGCCGGCGTTATTAGGGGTTTTTTTGGAGCCTTGGCTGCAGTCGTTGCTGGTTTGGCTCGCGCTTCCGAAGGTCGGCTTGCCCGCGGTCTTTGTGATCAGTTTGCTCAGCGCAACCTTAATCCCGATGGGCTCGGAGCCCGCAGTGTTTGGCTACGTCAAACTAAATCCAGAGATGATGTGGCCGACGGTTGTGGTCGCCTCGCTCGGGAACACGATCGGTGGCCTGATCGATTATTGGCTCGGTGTCGGGGCGAAAGCCGCGTCTGACCGCCGGGAACAGTCCCGGCGCACTGCCGGTGATTTGACTGAAGGCGATTCGGGCGTCAAAGACGACC
>CAIPGD010000190.1 GCA_903864485.1 uncultured bacterium
AAAATCTGGCCAACATGTCCAAACAGGGTCTGTTTGTCTACAAGGGTCGCGGCGGTGCGGGCGATGCGCCGTTTATCTCGGGTGAATGTGCGATGACGACCGGTAGCTCCGCGATGTACGCCAACGTCAAGCGCAATGCGAAGTTTGCCTTTGGCGCGGCGACCCTGCCGTACTACCCCGATGTCACCGGTGCACCGCAGAACACCATCATTGGTGGCGCGAGCCTCTGGGTGATGTCGGGCAAGAAAGCGGAAGAGTACCGAGCCGTGGCTGCCTTTTTTAGTTACCTCAGCAAGGCCGATGTCCAGTCCAAGAGCCATCAGACCACGGGTTATTTGCCGATCACGATGGCGGCTTTTGAGATGACCGAGAAGTCGGGTTTTTACAAAGCCAATCCCGGAACGGACATTGCCGTGAATCAGATGATTCGCAAGACCACCGACAAATCCCGTGGGATTCGGCTGGGTAATTTCGTCCAGATCCGCGCGATCATGGACGAAGAGCTTGAGCAGATTTGGGCCGGCAAAAAGTCGGCGAAAGAAGGCCTCGATGAAGCGGTCAAGCGCGGCAACGAGCAGCTTGAGCGTTTCGAGAGCGCGAACAAATCCTGAGGGGTCAAACCACGCGCTTGAACAGTTATGGACAAGCGCGTTCGGTTTAATTCTCGCGGGTTGCCCTGGGCGCTGATGGCGCCCCAACTCGCGATCGTTTTGATTTTCTTCTTCTGGCCCGCGGGTCAAGCGCTCTACCAGAGCCTGCTCTCTCAGGATGCCTTCGGGACGTCTGTGCAGTTCGTTGGAGGTGAGAATTTCGAGCGCCTCTGGAACGACTCGACCTATCTCGCTTCGTTCAAGATCACCGCGATTTTTTCGATCCTCGTCGCGGTGCTCGGCCTTTCATCGTCGCTCCTGCTCGCCGTATTGGCCAATCGCGTGGTCGCGGGGGCTTGGGCTTATCGTTCGCTACTGATCTGGCCCTATGCCGTAGCGCCCGCGATCGCCGGGGTGATCTGGCTCTTTTTGTTTGCGCCGTCCGTGGGCGTGGTGACCCATGTGTTGCGCGAATGGGGCTTGGCCTGGAACCCCTTGCTCGATGGCAATCATGCAATGGCCCTGATTGTGATGGCCGCGGTCTGGAAGCAGATTTCTTATAACGTTTTGTTCTTTCTGGCTGGCTTGCAAAGCATCCCGAAGAGTCTGATCGAAGCCGCTGCGATCGATGGTGCCGGCCCGTGGCGGCGGTTCTGGACGATCGTGTTTCCGCTGCTGTCGCCGACCGCTTTTTTCTTGCTGGTCATTAACATCATTTACGCATTTTTCGATACGTTCGCCGTGGTGGATGCAGCCACCCATGGCGGACCGGGGCGAGACACGGCGATCTTGGTCTACAAGGTCTATTACGATGGCTTCAAAGCGCTGGACCTGGGTGGGTCGGCGGCACAGTCTGTGATCCTGATGGCGATCGTGATTGGCCTCACGGTGGTCCAATTTCGCTTCATCGAACGACGGGTTCACTATTAAGCCGATTGCTGACTCAACAAGCGGCCGACTAAGCATGTGCCCGACTAACCATGGTTGAAAATCGCCCTGCGCTCACCGTCCTGACCCATCTCACGCTGGTGCTGGGGGTCGTGATCGTCGGTTTTCCGCTCTATGTGGTTGTGATCGCTTCGACACAGACGGCGCAGGACATCGTTCAGAACGCACCGATGTCGCTCTGGCCGGGTGATTCAATGTTGGAGAACTATCGGGTCGCGCTTTGGGGAGGTGTTCTGGATAATGGCGGACGCGTAGCGCCGGCCTGGCCGATGATGGCAGTGAGTCTTGCGAGCGCACTGATTATTGCGTTTGGAAAAATTGCGATCTCTTTACTGTCCGCGTTTGCGATCGTTTTTTTTCGGTTCAGGTTCCGTACCGCCTGCTTCTGGCTGATTTTTGTGACTCTGATGTTGCCCATCGAAGTCCGAATCGGGCCGACCTATTCGGTGGTCGCGAGTCTGGGTCTGCTCAACACGATGACCGGCCTGACTGTGCCGTTAATGGCCTCAGCGACGGCCACATTTTTGTTTCGCCAGTTCTTTTTGACGGTGCCCGACGAACTGGTTGAAGCCGCGCGCATCGACGGCGCCGGACCGATGCAGTTTTTTCGAGATCACCTGGTGCCGCTGTCGGCGACCAGTATTGCGGCGCTTTTCGTGATCCAGTTTATCTATGGCTGGAACCAATATCTCTGGCC
>CAIPGD010000191.1 GCA_903864485.1 uncultured bacterium
ACGAGACCTGCGCCGACCGTTTGGCCGCATTGCGAGGTGCCCGCGCCGCGCGTTACGATTGGGACTTGATGCTCGCGTGCGATGTCAACAACGGTGGTCAAATCCTCTTCAGTCTGCGGGACAACAACCCCAATCGGCCTGATCTGATAAATCGACGCATCGGTTGCATAGCGCGCTCGACTGAACGCATCAAAATGCACTTCCCCCGCGAGTTCCCGCTTGAGATGCTTGGCCAGATCGCCACGCGCCATCGAGCGGTCGACCACGGACGACAGAAAAACGCGGCGGGGTGGAGGAGCATTCATGGGCATCAATCGGTTAGGCTGACGAGGTATTGTGCCCGTGCAGGGCTGGTGGCCCCGGTTTGGCCCCTCGTTGGTTTCTTTTTTGGTTTTTTTTCGGAGTGGTTGAATGTCTAAGCGTCACCCGGCCGGGCGGCATTTTCTGCAAATCCCAGGTCCATCTCCCATTCCTGACCGCATCTTGCGCGCGACCAACCGCCAGGTGATCGACCATCGCGGCCCAGAATTCGCCACCCTTGGTTTGACGGTTCTCGCCGGGATGCAGCGGATCTTCCAGACCCGTCATCCGATCATCATTTATCCCTCATCAGGGACTGGTGCCTGGGAAGCGGCTTTGGTGAATACGTGTTCGCCAGGCGATCGGGTGCTGATGGTCGAGACCGGTCATTTTGCGATCCTCTGGAAGAAGATCGCGGAACGTTTAGGGCTGCTGCCCGAGTTCATTCCCGGGGACTGGCGTCACGCGATCGACCCCGCTCAGATTGCGCAACATCTTGCTGCCGATAGCGCCCACACCATCCGCGCCGTTGCGTGCGTTCATAACGAGACCGCGACCGGGATCACCAGTGATATCCAGGCGATTCGAGCCGCGATTGATTCCGTGGGCCATCCTGCCTTGTTAATGGTCGACACGATTTCGGGCCTGGGGGCGATGCCTTATCAGCACGACGCATGGGGCGTGGACGTGAGCATCGCGGGATCGCAAAAGGGACTCATGATGCCGTCAGGCCTCTCGTTTCATGCGCTGAGTCCAAAGGCTCTCGAAGCGTCCAAGTCGGCTCGGCTGCCCCGTGGTTATTGGGCCTGGGACGAGATTCTAGCGGCCAATGTGCGTGGGTTTTGGCCTTCAACGCCATCGACGAACTTGTTCTTTGGGCTCGTCGAGGCAATACAGATGCTGGAAGAAGAGGGGTTGGAGCAGGTGTTCGCCCGCCACGCCCGTCATGCCGCCGCGACTCGCGCTGCAGTCGCCCGATGGCACCTCGAAGTGCTTTGTCAGGATCCTGCTTGCCACAGCCCGGTTGTGACTGCGGTCCTGATGCCGGAGGCTCACGATGCGGATCGTTTACGCGAGATCGCTCTCGAGCATTTTGATCTCTCGCTCGGCATGGGCCTTTCAAAAATGGCCGGTCGCGTTTTCCGGATCGGTCATCTCGGCGATATCAACGACCTGACCTTGATTGGCGCGCTGGCTGGGGTTGAGATGGCGCTTGGTTTGGCCGGTGTGCCGCATGAACGCGGCGGTGTGCAGGTGGCGATGGATTACTTGCGCGAGACGGCTTAGCGGCCCGCAGGGTTGGCAACCCCCTTTGTCTAGCAGACCCGTTGCCCGTGGCGCCAGACGGCTCGAACCGCGGGTTGCGGTCCGAGCCGATGGACTCGGACCAGGTCGGCGCGTAAGCCCGGCGCGATCATTCCCCGGTCGTTCAGACCGAGCGCTTGCGCGGGTTTCAGGCTAACGGTGCAAAGCGCTTCGGGCAGGCTCCAGCCCGCCTCGTCGACCAGTCGCAGCGCGCCAAGCATCAGACTGCCCGGCACGTAGTCTGATGACAAGGCATCGAGGAGTTTGGCGCGCGCCAGATCGGCTGCGGCGACATTGCCCGAATGGGATCCTCCTCGAACCACGTTGGGTCCGCCCATGACGATCAACATGCGCGCTGATCGTGCCGCTTGGGCGGCGGCCAGGGTCGTCGGAAATTCCGAAATCCGGATCCCATCTGCTACGGCTTCGGCGACGTGTTCGGGGGTGGTGTCATCATGGCTTGCAACGGGCACCCCGTGTTCGCGGGCCCAGGCGATGAAATGACTGCGATGCGGGCGGGCATAACGGCTCTGGGTCTCCGGGGCCTCGGCAACATGGCGTTCGAATTTCTCGAGACTCCAGCCCTTCTTGCCGGTGAAATAAGTTCGTGCATGCGCGATCTCCGACCACTGGCGCTGCCCCGGCGTGTGATCCATCAGCGAGAGCAAGCCAACCCGGATCGCACGATGAGGTCCGTCGCTTGACGGCGTCCGGTTGAGCGCCGCGAAGGGCTGGAACAACTCCAGAGTGTTTGGAGCCGGGAGCTCACAGCGGATGTGCAGATGATGATCCGCACGCAAAACTTGATGGTGTTGTGTCTGCTCCAACGCGCTCAGGATTTCATCCATGCCGCCGCCGCGCAGCCCATCGGCATCTCCGTCGCCGATTCCCAGGGCGTCAAACACCGTCGTAATACCAGCCGCAGCGATCTCGGCGTCATGACTGAGTAGGGCCGCCATCGCGGGCCAACGAACCTTTGGGCGCGGCATCAGGTGCCGTTCCAGATTGTCGGTATGGATTTCCACCAGGCCCGGAATCAGCAGATCGCCGTCAAAGTCCACACCAAAATTTGACGGGCCACTGGTGATATCGACGATCAGACCGTCCTTGATCTGCACGCTCCCGTGAATGATTTCATCTGCGAGAACGATTTTGGCATTTCGGAGCGTTAAGGAATTTGTCATCAACAAACCAGTGGTTTTACTTCAAGACAATGGTCAGCCACTGCATTGCGAACGATGGGATCGTGAAAGATTCCGATCACAGCGGAACCCGCCGATTTGGCCGCATGAATTAATTCGATCACGCGGTCCCGGTTCTCAAAATCGAGCGAGGCCGTGGGTTCATCGAGTAGTAGCAGGGGACGTGGGCAGATCAGCCCCCGGGCCAGATTAACCCGTTGTTGTTCCCCCCCCGAAAAAGTCGCAGGGGGCAGGTTCCAGAGGCGCGCGGGGAGATTGAGCCTCGTTAAAAGGACTTCGGCACGATAACGGGCCTCCTCTGGTTGAATACCGTCGGCCAGCAGGGGGTCGGTCACGATATCGATCGTGCTCACCCGAGGTATTGCCCGCAGAAACTGACTTACCCAGCCAATCGCTTCACGTCGGGCTCTAAGGAGCGTTCGTTCGGTCGCGTTTGCGATATCCACGCGACCTTTGGGAGTACTGAGCCAGATGTGTCCCGAATCTGCTCTGGCATTACCGACCAGGCAACGCAGCAGCGTGCTCTTACCCGCTCCCGATGGCCCCGTGATGGCCATGCATCGCCCCGCATTGAGTCGCAGCGAAATATCGCGCAGGACCTCGATCACGAGCCCGTCCTGCAGATGCAATTGATATGACT
>CAIPGD010000192.1 GCA_903864485.1 uncultured bacterium
GACAATCACGTCATAGTCGATCGATCGGTCCAAACCGAGGGGGCGCGGTCGGGACGCTGTTGCGGTCATTGGGACGGCGTGGTCCTGATCAGTCCGCGGTGATGTTGTTCTCGCGGATGATCTTGGCCGATCGGGTCACATCCTGGCGGATGAAATCAGCGGTCTGTTCCGGTGAACTCCCAACCACTTCCATCCCTTGCAGAAAGAATTTTTCCCGGACATCGGTGGCCGCGGTGACTTTCTGTAAGGCTTCGTACATTTTTTGAATCGTCTCCTTCGGCGTGCCTGTGGGGGCCAGAACGGCGGTCCAGGAGGAAAATTCGAATCCGGTGAGTCCCTGCTCGGCGAGCGTTGGTAGTTCTGGCGCGAAGATCGAGCGTTTCGGTGTACTCACTGCAAGTGCGCGAAGTTTCCCGGCCTTCACATACGGAAATGTATTTGTCGGTGTGGAGAATGAAATCTGCATTTCGCCGGATAACAAAGCGGTTGAAGCTGGCGCTGCCCCCTTGTAAGGGACGTGCGTCACTTTGGTCCCAGTCGCCGATTTGAACATTTCGCCCATCAGGTGCTGAGGACCCGCCGTACCCGAGGTGCCATAGTTGTATTTGTCAGGATTGTTCTTCAGCAGCGTAATCAACTCGCCGATGTTGTTGGCGGGGACAGAAGGATGAACAACGACGAACATCGGCTGCAGCATCACCAGTGACACGGGCGCGAAGTCTTTGACCGCATCGTAGGGAGGCTTCTTGAGCAACGTCATATTCCCAGTATGCGCGGGTGCAGCGACTAGAAATGTGTAGCCGTCTGCGGCTGAGTTAACCACAGCCATGGTGCCGATCACCGCATTGCCACCCGCCTTGTTTTCAACCAGGACGCTTTGTCCGAGCACATCGGTTAGTCGCTCAGCCAGAATCCGGGCGCAGACATCAACCGGCCCACCGGGCGCGTAGGGGACGACCAGCTTGATCGGGCGGGCTGGCCAGGTCTGGGCGTTGACCGGGCTGAACGCCCCCAAGCTGGTGCTGATCAGAAGACTTAGGGTGAGGCTGAGGCCGAGGCCAGCGCGTCGCAAAGGGCGTTGAGGCGATTCGGAAGCTTGCATGGCGATGACACTCATGGTCAATAATGATCAGGAATGGCTAGGAATGGCCGGGAATGATTTAGACGGACAGGTTCAGCGGCGCTGCGTTGGCGCTGAGTAATCCGGCTTCGATCAGCGCTGTCCGAATTTCCGCGCGCTTTGCGTTGTCAACCCTGACGCCCGGCGCCCTAACCACTGAGTTTGGAAATTGTCCCAGTTGGACCAGGGCCTCCTTGGTCGCGCCAAACGGGCAGGTCGGCGTGCGGTGGGTGTGATATTCAAAAATAGAACGCATGAGCGGGACTGCAAACGTATTGTGAATCTGCTTCGCTTTGTTGGCATCACCTGCGGTGGCATGGTGGACCAGGTCAGACCAATGCTGGGTGCCGACAACCGCAATCCCGACGAGCGCACCGGGGGCATGGTGCAGAAGCATCCCGAGCATCGAGGGTGTATCCACGGCTACAAGAAGGGTGGTCTTGTCGTGTAGCGCATCGTGTAGTTCAGCGTATTTCGCGGGGGTCCCAGCCGAGCACTTGATCGCCACAACATGCTCTAGCGTCACGATGCGGCGCAGGGCCTCCATCGAATAGGCACTACCGGATGCTTCGGGGTAGCTGAAGACGATCATCGGCAGACCCACCTCGCGATCCAGACGCTCAAACACTTTGTAGACCGAATCTGCATCGTGGGAGAGGTGACGCCAGGTCCGGATGTCAAAAGGTGGAATCACCAGTAGCAGGTCTGCCCCAGCCTCTTTGGCACGCAGTCCCTCGCGCACCAACCCGTCCGTCGCGTGACTTTCGATACCCGCAATGAGTTTGAGTGGCGTCGGAAGTGCTTTTCGTGCAGTGGCGATCACCTGCTGGCGTTCGCCAGAACTCAGGGTCAGTACCTCGCCGGCATGGCCGTTAACCGTAATTCCGTAGAGTCCAGTCGCGTTGCTCGTGCGCTGGATATGCTCGGTCAGCGCGGCGTAGTCGATCTCGAACGCCTCGTTAAAGGGCGTCAAAGTGGCGGGGGAGAGACCGTGAATTTTCATGTGCGAACTCGATGTTTAAGGGGGGATCGTGAAGCCGTATGCTGAATCGCGCTTATTCAGCTTTGATACGCGCAGTGCGGACAACCTTGCCCCAGCGCTCAAATTCCAGGTTGAAGAACTTGCGGAAATCCTCTGGGGATCCTCCGGCGACTAACGAGCCTTGAGCTTGCAGCGCCTCTCGCACATCCGGCTGTGCGAGGACGGCATCCATCGTTTTTGACAGGGTTGCGATCGCCTGTTTATTGGTGCCTGCGGGTGCCAGAAGGCCAAACCAGGTGCCGGCTTCAAAGTCCCGGATGCCGGCCTCAGCCATCGTTGGAACCTCTGGGGCCACCGGGGTTCGCGAGGGCGAGGTGACGGCCAGGGCCCGCAGTTTCCCGGCTTTGACCAAAGGAATCGAGGAACCGAGCACGTCGAACATCAAATCGATCTGACCGCCCACCAAGTCATTCAACGCCGGCGCACTGCCTTTGTAGGGGACATGAACAATATCGACGTTCGCTGTTGCCTTAAAGAGTTCACCGGCCAGATGGGCTGCGCTGCCATTTCCAAACGATCCATAGGTCATCTTGCCCGAAGCCTTGGCTTCCGCGATGAGTTCCTGCGCCGTACTCGCCTTGAGCTTTGGATTCACGACGAGCAGTAATGGGGCGGTCGCCACGAGCTTAACGGTCTCGAACCCCTTGGGGTCATAGGGAAGTGACGCATAGGTGTGAGGGGTCACAACGAGAGGACCGGCTGCGCTAAACAGAAGCGTATACCCATCGGTTGCGGCCTTCGCGACCACATCCTGACCAATTGACCCGCCCGCTCCAGGGCGGTTTTCGACCACGAAGTTGTGTCCCAGACGCTCGCTCAATGACTTGGCAACGATGCGTGCGGTCACGTCCGTGGTGCCACCGGGTGCGTAGGGGACGATCACCCGGACGGTCTTGTCGGGGTACGACTGTGCTGAGGCCTTGTTCGGTGCAAGCGTCAGGGCCAGTGCAAGCGCGGAGATCGCACCGAATGCGATCCTGGCCAGGCTCGGGGTCGTACGCAGGTTCTGTGGGGATAAGGCGGAATGCATCACGGCAAATTCTCTCGTACTTTGAAATTTTTAATGGAACGGCTCTTTTTTTGAGGACGAAACGGGGGCCTTCCCAACTGGGTCACCGAAGCGCTCCTGCATCACCGCCTCGAAGGAAATCCCGTCGGTAGCTACCCAACTGCCCGAACGCAACCGGTAGGCTTCGGGTTTATTCGCGGCCTCTGGCGGTTGACCAGCTTGAAGCGCCCGGGCGCCGCTCATCACCGCGCGCCGAAAACGCACAATCGCGGCGTCTGTCGCCGTTAAATGTTCGCGGGTTCGATCTGCAATCAGGCCCTGGCTGTCCTGAACCATTGCGTCCTGCTCGGCAAGACCGCGCACCCCGGTGAAAGAATGTTCGCGTTGTTCGCGGCGATCGAGCAGATAGTGGTTAGCCCGATTCCGGATGGGGATGAAGTCGGGTCCGACCTCTCCCACCACGCCGTGCCCGCGTTCTAACTTTTCGCGTTCCTGCTGCGTAATCGGTCGTAATGGGTTCCAGGCGTACGTGTAGATCCAGCACGATTCGTCATCGATCGGAACCCACGTGTAGCCATAGTGATTTTCGCCGGGCA
>CAIPGD010000193.1 GCA_903864485.1 uncultured bacterium
CCGATCTTGGATGGCCAGAGAACACGGTTCCGGCCTCCTATCAGGCGCTTCACGAGGCGCTGCTCGCGGGCCTTCTGGGTAATGTCGGCAACAAGGCCGGTGATGAGGCGCATTACCTCGGGACGCATGCGGTCAGGTTCTGGCCCCACCCATCGACGGGTACAAAAAAGGGTGCCAAGTGGCTGATGGCCGCCGAGTTGGTCGATACAACCCGTCTCTACGCGCGTGGCTTGGCCCGAATCGAACCCGAGTGGATTGAGCGCATCGGCGCGCACCTCATTAAGAAAAATTGGAGCGAGCCGCACTGGGAAAAGAAGGCGGGCCAGGTCATGGCCGCAGAGCGGGGAATGCTTTATGGCCTGATCGTGTACGCCGGCCGGCGGGTTTCATTTGCGCAACGGGAACCCAAGCTCGCGCGGGAACTTCTGATCCGGGAAGGCCTTGTGGCGGGCGACTGGGACAGTCGGCTCCCGTTTATCCTGCATAACCAGCGACTGGTCGCCGAGATCGAGCAACTTGAACACCGGATGCGCCGTCCAGATCTGCTGGTCGATGAACATCGCTTATTCGATTATTACGATGCGCGCATTCCACCGTCGGTGATTTCGGGGCAAACGCTCGAGCGCTGGTGGCGGGACGCTTCTCGTACCGATCCCCAATGCCTGCATCTGAGTCGTGACTTTTTGCTAAGACGCGAGGCGGGCGATGCGGCTGATGAAGCGGCGGATGACCAGCGTTTCCCGCGCAGTCTCGAAATGCGCGGAGCCCGTTTTTCACTCGCCTACCTTTTCGAGCCCGGAGACCCCCGTGACGGGGTCACGATGAACGTGCCGCTGGCCTTATTAGCGCAGGTCGATCCAGTCCGAACAGACTGGCTTGTGCCGGGCTTGTTGCGCGACAAAGTGTTGGCACTTCTGAAATCCTTACCCCCCAAGATTCGGCACCGCTGTCAGCCTTTGGTCGAGACCGCGGACGCCTTCCTGGGGACGCTTTCGGGTGAGGAACCGCCGGCGTTGGCCTTAACCGATGCATTGTCCGAGTGCGTTCGGGAGCTTACCGGTCTGCGCCCGCGCCCGGATGATTTCAGGTTGGAGACTCTGCCCGTCCATTTGCGGATGAATTACGTCCTCGCCGATCCACATGGTCGTGAGTTGGGGGTCGGGCGCAACTTGGCCCAACTGCGCGCCGAACACGGCCGTGAAGCGCAGAGCGCCCTGCGCGAAGCCTTCGCCGCCGTTGCCCTGAGTTCGGTAAAAGATGTGGTGAAAGGCGATGCGGAAAAGGTTCGCGTGGTCAACGGACCGCCGCCCACGTCAGTGCCAAAGTCAGCGCCCAAGTTAGCGCCCAAGTCAGAAGCCCGCTCGGGGGCCGAAGTGGCGGTTGCAGCGGCGGTCCCCGCGGAGCCCCAAACGAGCTGGGTTTTCGGTACCCTTCCCGAGTTGCTGGAGCTGCGCCGCCACGACCAGACCCTCATTGGATTTCCTGGCTTGGTCGATCGGGGCGCGGGCGTCACGATCGAGTTGTTTGATGACCCCGAGGTTGCTCGGACGGCGCATCGGGGTGGCGTCGCCCGGCTGGCTTCGATCGCCCTGCGAGAACCCCTTAAAGCGCTTGAACGGGCCATCCCCGACCTGCCTCGGCTGGCGATGGCCTGGCTGCCTTTTGGGTCAGCTGAAGAATTGCGTGCGGAATTGCAGGCCGGCGCGCTCGTACGGACAGTTCTTAATGAGTCGCCTCCGATGGACGCTGAACAATTCGAGCGCCGGATCACTGACGCCCGCCCCAGAATTGGTCTGATTGGTCAGTCCTTTGCCCGGGAGGTCGCCGCGGTTCTGCTTGAACATCAGACCTTGTTGCGCAAATTGCCAACTGCAAAGTCAAACCCGACCGTTGCCGCGGATCTGGAACGACAGTTGACGGAGCTTCTGCCCAAACGTTGGCCAACTGCGACACCGACCGACCGACTCGGACATTTGGCGAGATATTTGAAAGCCATGGGATTGCGGCTAGACAAACTGCGGGCCGACCCCGTCCGCGACGCTGCAAAGAGCGCAGAAATCTCGCCGTTGTTGCAAAATCTGCGGCGGGCGCAGATTGGGCGGCGTGGTGCGGTAGATCCTCGACTAGAGGAATACCGCTGGCTGCTCGAAGAGCTGCGGGTTTCGCTGTATGCGCAGGAACTGCGCGCCGCGGTTCCGGTGTCCGTCAAGCGTTTGCAGAAGATCTGGGAATCCATTGGGATATGAGTTGCCACCGGAGTGATCACCGAAACGATCGGTCTGAGTTCGAACCGACGCCACAACCTGCATTGCCCGCGCGGCGCAGGTTTTTGAGAGGCCTAGGGGGCGTCGGTGCGGGTGTGGCCGCCGGTTCCGCAGCGCTGGTCGGGCTTTCCAGTCAGGCGCAATCGGGTCCTGCCCCATTGGCCTTTGTGTTGAACTCGGCCG
Source organism: uncultured bacterium (assembly GCA_903864485.1). GTDB lineage: Bacteria > Pseudomonadota > Gammaproteobacteria > Burkholderiales > Burkholderiaceae_E > RFPW01. Next base: position 2,448 of record CAIPGD010000193.1, read on the forward strand.
ATGCCAACCTGTCGGTGATCGATCAACGATCCTTTACGGAGTCGACCCGTCTCGATGTGGGCAAAGAGCCTCATCACCTGTTTCCGACGCCCGACGATCGGTCCTTGATCGTAGCGAACGCTGGCAGCAATACGCTCTCCTTTTTTGACCCTTCTACGGCCCAATTACAGGGGATCATGCGCGGGATCGACGATCCCTATCAATTGGGGTTCTCGCCGGACCAACGCTGGTTTGGTGTCGCTGCTTTGCGCCTTGACCGGATCGATATTTACCGTCATGAAGGCAATAGCCTTGCATTGGCGGCCCGTTTGCCCGCCCCGCGCGCACCCAGCCATCTGGTCTGGTCGCAGGACAGTCGCTGGATGTTTGTCACGATGCAGGACAGTGACGAAATCTGTGCCGTTGATCTGCAGACGATGCAGATCGCCTGGCGCATGGGGTGTGGGCGTCAGCCTGCTGGCATCTGGATTTCTCCCGATGGCGGTATGTTGTTTGTCGGTGTCATGGGAGAGAACTACGTCAATGCCATCGACTGGCGAGGGCGCCGATCCGTTCGTCGGATCATGACCGGAGAGGGCGCCCACAATTTTCGGCCGTATGGCGATCGCCGCCATTTGTTCGTTTCCAATCGGGTCGCCAATACAGTCACCATCGTCGACATGCTTTCGATGGGCCTCGCGGGGGATATCCCGGTGCCGAGCGGCCCTGATTGCATGGAAATGGCTGCGGATGGACGCACCCTTTGGGTGACCCAGCGATGGGCGCGGTCGGTGGCGATTGTGGATCTGGCCGAGCGCCGTGTGGTGCGGTCGATCAATGTCGGGCGCTCGCCGCACGGCTTGTACATGCTTAACCGGGCGCCCTGGGCCTGAACTTGGTGCGCCATTGACCCCGATTCCGCCAAGTCTCGAAACAATCCAGGTCGCCCCCGCCGCCGGTTGCCGGGCGAGTGTCTATCTCACTCTGGATACCGGCACGATGCGTCACGCGGACCTGATTGCTGCCATTCTTGATCGGCAGTCCGTCAAGGCGACCTTTTTTCTGGCCAATGAGACGACGATGCGCGGTGATGCCGCCCTCGACGACTCTTGGGCGCCCTTTTGGCGCTCGCGGGTTGCTGAGGGGCATGCGTTTGGGTCGCATACCTGGCGCCATGGACGATTCGCGGGGGATTTGGTGGCACCCGATGGGGCGGTTCGCTATCGGCCCCAGGTCGGCGAGAACGCAGGTGAAACGCTCAAGCTTGAGGCCCAAGGAATTTGTGCCGAAATCGAGCGAGTCAATCAACGGTTCCGAAGCATCACGGGGCGCTCGCTGGACCCGTGGTGGCGGGCCCCGGGTGGCGTCGTGACGCCAAATACGCTGCGGGCCGGGCAAGCTTGCGGTTGGACCCACGTCGGCTGGGCGCCGGCGGGTTTTCTGGGCGATGAATTGCCTTCCGAACAGACCTCGAATGAGGCGTTAGTCAAGCGTGCGCTGGCCCGCGTTCGCGATGGCGATATCCTGATGGCCCATTTGGGTATTCGTTCGCGACGCGATCCCTTCGCGCCAGCGCTGGAGCCACTGATTGCTGGATTGAAGGCCCGCGGTTTTTGTTTTGCAACCCTCCCCCGACAATGACGGCTCGACCATGATTTCGGTTCTTGACTCCGCACTGTTGGCGGCCCAACAGGCCGTCTACGAGCATGCGGTTCAGCCCGTTCTTCTGGCGCTGGGTGAAATGCGCCTAGCCGAACTGGCGTACGACGCGACCGAGTGGCCGGTGATGGGCGTATTGGAATTCGCCGTCATGGTGCCCGTGATGATGGCGCTTGAGCGGGCATTTCCGGTGGAGGCCGTGCATGACCGGCGCGCAGTGATCACTGACATGTTTTACGCGCTACTGCACCGTATTGGCGTCTTCCCGGTATTGGCTTTCTTGCTGCTGACGCCCGTCTTTGACTCCATCGAGGGCCTCATGCGCCTCGGCGGTTTCAGCCGACCCGACCTGGATGCGCTTTGGCCGGGGCTGACCGATCGCCCCCTGGTGTCCTTTCTGATGTACCTGATCGTGCTGGATTTTGTTGATTACTGGATTCATCGTGGCCAGCACGCATGGCGGTGGTGGTGGGAGTTGCACGCCGTTCACCACAGCCAGCGCCAAATGACTTTTTGGTCTGATGAGCGCAATCACCTGTTTGACGATTTGTTGCGTGACGCAATCCTGGCGGTGGTTGCCCTTTTGATCGGCGTAGCGCCTGGGCAATTCGTCTGGTTGGTCGTCGCATCGCGTGTCATTCAGCAGTGGCAGCATGCCAACTTACGATTGCGTTTGCCCGGGCCGGTCCGACACCTCATCGTCGGACCGGAGTTTCATCGGCGCCACCACGGGATTGGTGTGGGTCATGAAGGCCGGGCGCAGGGGGTTAACTTTGGCGTTTTGCTCCCGTGGTGGGATCAATGC
>CAIPGD010000194.1 GCA_903864485.1 uncultured bacterium
CGTCCTGGATGGCTGGAACGCGCCCGACAGTGGCGCGACCAGCTGCTGATGAGCCCCGCGTTTCAGCGCTGGGCGGCGGCCTTTCCGCTGACTCGCTGGATCGCCGCACAGCGTGAGCAACAGCTCTTTGATTTGTGCGCGGGCTTCGTCTACACCCAGACGCTCTTGGCCTGCGTGCGGCTGCGGCTATTTCAGGCGTTGGCGGAGGGGCCGCTCACCGCGGCCATGGTGGCAGCACGTATCGACTTATCGCCTGCCATGGCCGAGCGTCTGCTACTCGCGGCTACTGCGCTTCAGTTGACTGAACGCCGCGGGCGCGATCGCTTCGGGCTCGGTCCTCTCGGAGCGGCCATGCTCGGAAATCCCGGCGTTGCTGCCATGGTTGAGCATCATTCAATGTTGTACGCCGATCTGCAGGATCCGGTCGCGCTGTTGCGTGCCGGGACTGGGACCGGGGCACTCCACGATTATTGGGCCTACGCCCGAGCGGATCAGCCCTCTCAGCTCGACGCCAATCGGGTTGCCGATTACAGCGCGTTGATGGCGGCCTCGCAGACCATGGTGGCCGAAGATGTGGTCGCGGCCTGGGCGTTTGATCGGTACAAAAAGATCCTCGATGTTGGGGGTGGCGAAGGTGTCTTTTTGTCGGCGGTGGGGGCTGTTGCTCCGCGTACACAATTGGTGCTGTTCGATCTGCCGCCGGTTGCCAGTCGGGGTGGCGAGCGCCTCCGTGCGGCGGGGTTTCAAGAACGCTCGCAAGCCGTAGGCGGGGACTTTTGCGTCGATCCGTTGCCCACTGGGGCTGATCTGATCACCCTGGTTCGGGTGCTCCATGACCACGATGACGATTTGGTTTTGAGCTTGCTGCGGGCGGTTCGAAAAGCCATGCCAGCCAACGGAACTTTACTGATTGCTGAACCGATGGCGGGGACCTCTGGCTCCGAGCGGATTGGCGATACGTACTTCGGTTTTTACCTCCTCGCGATGGGGAGCGGACGCGCACGAACCCCCGCCGAACTGACGCAGTTGCTGGAGCTATCGGGTTTTACGGAGGTCCGTTTGCAGCCCACTCGACGCCCATTACGGGTCCGTCTTCTGACAGCGCGGCCGGCCCAATTTGACGAACAAATTAAAAGCGTAAATTTAAGTTGACAGGTAATAGTGTCAGCGTTACTTTACATCTTCAATGACCCCCGCCCAGTAACTCATGCCCACCATTGCCAACCGATTTGATGTTCCAAAGGAACTGTCCGTACAGCGCGAAGCGCTTGCGGTCGTTCTGAACGAACCCGGTTGCATCGCCCTCAATCGTCTTGCGTTGTGTGAGCCGGGCGATGACGACGTCGTGGTCGACATCGAGTGGAGCGGCATCAGCACTGACGCTGAGCGCTTGCTTTGGAGTGGTCAAAAGCCAGCACAGTCTGGATTCGGCTATCCGGTCGTGCCTGGGTACGAGTCGGTGGGGCGGATTCGAGAGGCTGGCTCAAGCACCCGTTTTACCCTCGGTGATCGTGTATTCGTACCCGGTGCCCGATGTTTTGGCTCCACCAGCGGTCATCTCGGGGCGGCAGCGTCTCGCTTGGTTGTGCCGGGTGCTCAGGTGGTCCCAGTCCAGCAGTCGCTCGAAGAAAGCGCTGTGTTGATGGCACTCGCTGCGAGCGCCCAACATGCGCTCAACGCAACCGAAGCTGGGTCGGTTGATCTGGTGGTCGGGCACGGGGTGCTTGGTCGCTTGATTGCCCGCATCGCGATGGCCAATGGAACCGAGGCGCCTGTTGTCTGGGAGCCGAGCGCGGCACGTCGTGACGGTGCGGACGGATACACGGTGATCGATCCTGCGTTCGACCGCCGGCGGGACTACCGCTCGATCATCGATACCAGCGGCGATTCGCAGTTGCTTGAGCGTCTCATTTCACGTCTCGAGCCCAGTGGAAATCTGGTCCTCGCCGGCTGTTATCCCGAACCGCTGAGCTTCGCATTTGCCCCCGCGACCCAACGCAGCCTGCGCATCAGCGTGGCCACAGATTGGCATCCGGATGACTTGATCGCCGTCAAAGGCCTCGCCGAAACCGGATGTCTCTCGCTCGACGATTTGATTACCCATCGCTGTCCGGCCGAGCAGGCCAGCGATGCTTACCGGACCGCGTTCAGCGACCCCGGTTGTCTGAAAATGATTCTTGATTGGAGGGGATACCAATGAGTGGCTTTACTCAGCACGAGCTGCGCCGAATTGAAACCTTGCGGCAGGAGGCAGCCGAGCCCCTAGATCCGGTCGCCACGGGCGAGCCAACGCGCAAGACCCAGGTCATTGCTATTTATGGCAAGGGTGGCATCGGCAAGAGCTTCACGCTGGCCAACCTGTCGCACATGATGGCTGCGATGGGCAAGCGGGTATTGCTGATTGGTTGCGATCCTAAAAGTGATACGACCTCGCTGCTCTTCGGTGGGCGTGCCTGCCCGACCATCATCGAAACCTCTGCGAAGAAAAAACTCGCGGGCGAACCGGTCCGGGTCGAGGATATTTGCTTCCGTCGCGGTGGCGTCTTCGCGATGGAATTGGGTGGCCCAGAGGTCGGCCGGGGTTGCGGCGGTCGCGGCATCATTCATGGCTTCGAGCTGCTCGAAAAGCTCGGCTTCCATGACTGGGACTTTGACTACGTGCTGCTCGACTTTTTGGGTGACGTGGTCTGCGGCGGCTTTGGTCTGCCAATCGCCCGCGACATGTGTCAGAAAGTGATTGTGGTTGGTAGTAACGATCTGCAGTCGCTTTATGTTGCCAATAACGTCTGTTCGGCGGTGTCGTACTTCCAGCGCCTCGGCGGCAACGTGGGTGTCGCAGGTCTCGTGATCAACAAAGACGACGGCACTGGCGAAGCGCAGGCATTCGCAAAGGCCGTGGGTATTCCGGTGCTGGCTTCGATTCCGGCCGACGAAAGTATCCGACGCAAGAGTGCGAGCTACGAAATCATCGGGCGTCCTGGTTCGCCGTGGGCCTCATTGTTTGAGCTCCTGTCCGACAACGTTGCGCAGGCTCAACCGGTATTACCCGAGCCACTTTCGCAAGATGCGCTGTTGGGACTGTTTGATGCCTCAGCCGTCGGCCGCGATGTCGTTCTTGAGGCGGCATCCAGTGCCGACATGATGGGTAAAAACCATGTCGAGCGCCCGTCGCTCGAGGTCATTTACGAAGCTGCGTGAAGCCATTTCCATGAATGCACCTGTCGAACCCACGCAGCGAATCGTTCCGATCTCGGTGGAACCCACAGCGGTTGCCCGGGAAGGGGATGCGAGTTGCCACGGTGGTCGTGATCGGATGCGAGAGGCTGCGATCGCTGCTGGCAAGAGCGAGACGCTTGAGCGCTACGCCGCTGACTATCCAGCCGGCCCTCACGATCAGCCACAGAGTATGTGTCCGGCGTTTGGGTCGTTGCGCGTTGGCTTGCGTATGCGTCGTACGGCAACGATCCTGTCGGGTTCGGCTTGTTGCGTCTACGGCCTCACCTTTACGTCGCATTTTTATGGCGCACGGCGAACGGTCGGCTACGTCCCCTTTGATTCCGAGTCACTGGTGACCGGAAAACTCTACGAAGACATTCGCGATGCGGTCGCGGGTCTTGCAGACCCCGCGTTACATGATGCGATTGTGGTCATCAACCTCTGTGTACCGACCGCGTCTGGGGTTCCATTGCGGATGCTTCCGCGCGAGATTGATGGCGTTCGAATCATCGGAATCGATGTGCCGGGCTTTGGGGTGCCGACGCACGCCGAAGCTAAAGACGTACTCGCGGGGGCGATGCTCAACTACGCCCGCAGCGAAGCAGAGCATGGTCCAGTGCAAGCGCCGCGCGGCGGTCGGGTAGCGCTGCCGACCGTAGCGCTCGTGGGCGAGATGTTCCCCGTCGATCCCTTGACCATTGGTGCGCTGCTTGCGCCGATGGAATTGGCTGCTGGGCCGGTTGTACCGACCCGCGAGTGGCGTGAGCTTTATAGCGCGCTGGATTGCCGGGTTGCCGCCATGATCCACCCGTTCTACACCGCAGTGCAACGCGAATTCGAAATCGCGGGTCGTTCAGCGATCGGTTCGGCACCGGTCGGTGTGGATGGCACAGCGGCGTGGCTCGAAGCGATTGGTGCCGCCTGTAACGTATCTGCCGAAAAGATCGGGCTGGCCAAGGAACGCGTGTTGCCGATGATTGCAGCCGCCCTGGAAAAACACCCGATCCGCGGCCGCATTACGCTTTCGGGCTACGAGGGCTCGGAGCTGCTGGTCGGTCGGTTGCTGGTCGAAGCAGGGGCCGATCTTCGATACGTGGGTACCGCCTGTCCAAGGACCCGCTGGTCCGATACCGACCGCGAATGGCTTGAAGCGCATGGCGTTCAGGTTCAGTTCCGCGCATCGCTCGAGCAGGACATTGCCGCAGTCGAGGCCTACCAGCCCGACCTCGCCATTGGAACGACCCCGGTCGTTCAATACGCAAAAACGAAAGCGACGCCGGCGCTCTACTTCACCAATCTGATTTCGGCGCGACCGCTGATGGGTGCTGCCGGCGCTGGCTCGTTGGCGCAGATCATCGGGACCGCAATCGCCGGCAAGGCGCGATTCGACACGATGCAGACGTTTTTTGAGGGCGTAGGGGCTGGCGATAAGGCCGGCGTCTGGTCCGAAACGCCGGTTGCCCATCCCACATTTCGCGATGATCACCGGCGCCGTCTCGAGAAGGCTGCCCGTGCTCGTCGATCACTGGATGCTGTCTGATGCTGGTACTTGACCACGATCGAGCCGGCGGTTACTGGGGGGCGGTCTACGCCTTCACCGCCATCAAGGGCTTGCAGGTCATCATCGATGGCCCGGTGGGTTGCGAAAATCTGCCAGTCACTTCGGTGTTGCATTACACCGATGCCCTGCCGCCGCATGAATTACCCATTGTGGTCACCGGTCTGGGCGAGGAAGAACTCGGCCAGCACGGGACCGAACAGGCGATGCGGCGTGCCCACAAAGCCCTCGATCCAGACCTCCCTTCGGTCGTCGTTACGGGGTCTATCGCCGAGATGATTGGCGGCGGTGTGACACCCGAAGGCACCGGGATTCAGCGCTTTTTACCGCGTACGATCGATGAAGACCAGTGGCAAAGCGCGGATCGCGCCCTGCTTTGGCTTTGGACCGAGTTTGGGCCACGCCGCGTGCCCAAGCCGCGTGAGCGCAAGGCGGGGGAGAAGCCCCGGGTCAATCTGATCGGCCCCTCCTACGGGATGTTCAACGGGCCCTCCGATATCGCCGAGATTCGACGCCTGATTGAAGGGATTGGGGCTGAGATCAACCTCGCGTTCCCGCTGGGTAGCCATCTCGAAGAGGTCTCCAAGCTCGCGGATGCCGATGTCAACGTGTGTCTGTATCGCGAATACGGCAGCTTGCTCTGCGAAGCGCTCGATCGGCCCTGGTTACGCGCCCCGATCGGCTTGCACTCGACGACGCGTTTCTTGCGCTCGCTGGGTGAACTGCTCGATCTCGATCCAGAGCCTTTTATTGAGCGTGAGAAGCACACCACGATTAAACCCCTGTGGGATCTCTGGCGCTCGGTGACCCAAGACTTTTTTGGTACCGCCACCTTCGGAATTGTCGCGACAGAGACCTACACGCGCGGCATCCGGCGTTTCCTGGAAGACGACATGGGCCTGCCATGCGCTTTTTCATTCGAGCGATCGGCTGGGGTGAAGCCCGATAACGAAGCCGTACGCAAAGCCGTGCGTGAGCGCGCACCGCTGGTTTTGTTTGGCAGCGTGAATGAGCGCATGTACATGGCCGAAGCGGGCTCGCGCGGAATGCTGATTCCTGCGTCGTTCCCAGGCGCTGTGATTCGTCGTCATACCGGAACGCCCTTCATGGGCTACAGCGGGGCGACTTATCTCGTTCAAGAAATATGTAACGTCTTGTTTGATGTGCTTTTTCACATCCTGCCCCTGGGCACCGAGATGGATAAGGTTGATCCAACGCTCGCCAAGGCCGGAGCGGCCGGTCTGCAAACGTCACTCCCCTGGGATGACGACGCGATGGCGTTGCTCGACGAATGCGTCCAGGCCGAGCCGGTTCTGGTGCGGATCTCCGCGGCCAAGCGGGTGCGTGATCGGGCCGAGCGCGATGCACGCCGGGCCGGTGAAGAACGCGTCACCCTGAGCCGGATCGAGAAGACACGAGAAGACTTGTTTGCGGGGGTGCCGGCATGAGCGTGGCACCGACCGATTTTGATCGTTGCGCAATTCGAGACTCCGCAAGGGTTTCGGATGGCGCTCGACCGTTCGGATTTTCCGAACGGAGTGGGCGTCATGGTGTCAAAAACCATGACGATTTTTTGCTACGCGCACATGGCGTGGTGCCAGCCTTAGGGCTGTTTCGGAGTTTTCTACTATGAGCAATTCTGGAAGCACGGACGGTCATTCGTCCGGTCTGACGAATGAAGAAGCGAAAGAATTTCATCGCCTCTTCATGGCGTCGTTTTTTATGTTCACGTTGATCGCGATCGTCGCGCATCTTCTCGTCTGGAACTGGCGTCCCTGGTTCCCGCCGCTCGAAGGCGCTTCGCTCATCCACGGCGTAAAGGTCGCGCTTCAAGAAGCGCTGCCAATCGCCTTTTCGGTATAAGGAGGGCGTCACATGTGGCGTATATGGGTCCTATTCGACGCGCGACGCGCGCTGGTCGCCATGGCGATCTTTCTCTTCTCGCTCGCCATCCTGATTCATTTCATTTTGCTCAGCACGAACCGCTATCAGTGGATCGACGGGGCGCGTACTGCTCAACCAGTGGCTTCCAAGGGGGCTCCGTTGCCACCTGCAGCTCCTGGAACCAGCAAGTAACAACACCTGGCAATCCCGGTTGCCGGATGGGGCTGACTCTCGGGTCTAGCCTCATTCGGTAACCCTCGGTTTTTTATCGATCTGGCCTGCAGACGGAGCCTTGGTCATGGCAATGCTTAGTTTTGAAAGAAAGTATCGTGTCCGCGGCGGCACCTTGCTCGGTGGGGATCTCTTCGATTTTTGGGTCGGTCCCTTTTACGTCGGATTCTTTGGGGTCACGACGATCTTTTTTGCTTCACTGGGCACCGCGCTGATTCTTTATGGTGCTTCGCAGGGCCCGACCTGGAATGTCTGGCAGATCAGCATTGCTCCGCCCGATCTCAAATACGGGCTGGGCCTCGCGCCTCTGATGGACGGTGGTCTGTGGCAAATCATCACCATCTGCGCGATCGGATCC
>CAIPGD010000195.1 GCA_903864485.1 uncultured bacterium
CGCTCGCCCCTGGCCTACGAGATCGTTCTCAACACGCGGCCTGCGATCGCTTATCTGATGGAAACGAACACACTGGCCATGCAGGTGCTGGTGATCGCTCATGCTTGCTTTGGTCACAATGCTGTTTTCGCGAATAATTATTTATTTAAGGAAAGATCGCATGCGGATGCCATTCTCGATTACTGCGTATTTGCCCGCGACTATGTACGCCGATGTGAGGAACGGTATGGGATCGATCGGGTCGAAGAAACGCTCGACGCCGCGCATGCCCTGCAAGATCATGGTATCGATCGATACCAGCGCCCCAGTCGACTCGATTCCAAACGTGAACGCGAGGCACAGGCCGAACGCATGCGGGCCGCGATGGCGGCCAACGCTCAGCATGAACTCGCCAGCCTTCGGCCGACGCCACTGATCGAACCTGCGTTATTTGCCAAACCCGATCGATTCCCGGCCGAGCCGCAGGATAACCTGCTGTATTTCATCGAGAAACATTCGCCGAGTCTTGAGCCCTGGCAACGTGAGTTGGTTAGGATCGTTCGTAAATTTGCGGAATATTTTCATCCGCAGCGATTGACCAAGGTCTTGAACGAAGGTTTTGCGTCCTTCACGCATTACACCTTGTTGCATGCACTGCACGAAGCGGGACAACTGTCGGATTCCAACTTCCTCGAGACCATGGAGTCGCACACATCGGTGATCCGGCAAGCCCCTTATAGTGGCCTGAATCCCTACGCACTTGGCTTCGCCATTTTTAACGATTTGCGGCGTATCTGTGAACGCCCTGACTCGCAGGATGCGCTCTTGATGCCCGAAATTGCAGGTCGACCGCTGCGTGAGGTGGTCAACGAAGCTGTTTCTCAATACCGGGATGATTCTTTTTTATTGCAATTTCTCACGCCGCGCGTGGTTCGCGATCTCAAGCTATTCGCATTTTCTGCTGCAAGCGGTTCGACCGAGTGGACGGTCAATGCCGTGCAGGACCGCGAGGGGTTTTCTGAGGTCCGCTCAGCGCTTGCGCAGCATTACCAGCTCGAACATGCCGTTCCAGAAATCGAAGTCTTCGATTACGCCCGCGCCAATACCCGCGCTCTGACCTTGCGCTACCGTCCGGTCAACGGGCGACAACTCGACACCGAGGCCGCCACCCGCGTGATGCGGCACGTCAAAAAGCTCTGGAATTTTCCGATCCGCATGCTTGAGGTAGAGGACGGGTCGGGTTCCGGGAAACTCTTGCTGACGGTCTAGGGCGGCGCCTGTGCGCGGCCAGTTTGGCCGGAGATCTCCCTGACCTCTCTCAGAGTTCGCCCAGAGTTCGTTCCCGGTTTATTTACATTTCGGATTGATAGGCCTGAATCACCGAATCAAAATCTGCGTCGGGCTTAAACCCTAGTGTAAGCGCCCGACTCGTATCCCACGCGGCCGGCCAGCTGGCGACGATCCGCTCCACGCGCTCGTCGGGCCGCCATTCGATCCGAGCGGCAACTTCAGTGCCCGCGACACGGGTCAGCGCCTGCGCCATCTCAGCCGGCGTCAGACTCAGGCCAGGCAAATTGATGGCTCGAGCGATGCCAATGGCCTCGGTGGGCAGTTCGTACCCGTGCACGAGTGCTTCGATGGCGCGTGCGGGCGATAGCAACCAAAGCGGCGTCTGCGCGTCCACCGGACACTGGGCGGGCTCCCCGGCCAGTGGCTCGCGAATTATCCCGCTTGCAAACGACGAAGCGGCACCGTTTGGGCGCCCCGGTCGCACACTGATCGTTGGCAATCGCAAAATCCGCCCATCGACGAATCCTTTGCGGTTGTAATCCGTCAGCAAAAGTTCACCCATCGCCTTTTGCGCGCCATAGGACGATTGCGGGTTAAGTGGGGTGTGATCGGTCACTAGCGCCGGGAGTTTGCCACCGTATACCGCGACCGAGCTGGTGAAGACGACTCGCGCATGCACGCCCGAATGCCGACAGGCTTCCAGAAGCGCTCGGCTACCGTCCAGATTAATTGACCAGCCCAGATCAAAATCAGCTTCTGCGGTTCCGCTGACGATGGCCGACAGATGAAAAACCGCGGTAGTTCGTGCGTCAATCACCGACCGCAAGAGCGCGTCGTCGCGAATATCACCGGTGATCGTGCGGACTCGGATTTGGGTGCTTTGACGCTGCGGAGGACCCGAGGCATTGGCCCCCGCATCCAGCACTGCATCCACCTCCACCGCGGCGGGCGGGTTGACGTCGAACAAGCACAGCTCATCAATCGGCTCAGCGATGCCTGCGCTCGATTGCAAATGGCCGCGTTTTAACAAGGCTCGCGCCAAACGCTGGCCGAGAAACCCGGCCGCACCGGTGATCAAGACGTTCATGGCTCCTCCGTTCGGATGCTCAATTCGGCTTCTCAATTCGGCTGCTCAATTCGGGACCGTTCTAAAATCGTGCAGCAGGTGACGCAGCCGCAATCCAGCCCAGACCCGCTTCGGTGAGCCCGCGCGGGCGGTATTCACAGCCGACCCACCCCGTATAACCCACGCGATCAAGCGTGGCCAAAAGGTGGGCAATCGATAGCTCGCCCGAGTCGGGTTCGTGACGATCCGGAACCCCCGCGATCTGCACGTGACCCGTGACCCCCACCTGGCGCTCGATGCGTCGCGTCAGATCCCCGTCCACAATCTGCGCGTGATAAAGGTCGAACTGCAGCCGCAGGTTGGGCGCACCCACGAGCGCGATCACGTCCAGTGCGTCTTGTTGATGATTCAGCCAATAGCCCGGGATATCACGCGGGTTGATGGGCTCAATCAGGATCGTCCGGTTGGCTTGAAGGGCCTCGTCGGCTGCCCAACGCAAATTCTCAAGATAAGTCGAGCGCATGCGCTCGCGAATGCCCGTGTCGCTCCCGGGGGGGACGAGTCCCGCCATCACGTGCAGGCGCGGGGTTCCCAACGCTTGTGCATAGTCGAGTGCCTTGCGAAACCCGTCGCGAAACTCGATTTCCCGGCCGGGCAAAGCGGCCAGACCCCGTTCGCCCTTGTTCCAGTCCCCCGGCGGCAGGTTGAACAGGACATTTTCAACGCCCGCGTTGGTCATCCACTGCGCGAGGTGCGCACTCGGCCAATCGTAGGGAAACAAGAACTCGACGGCGCGAAATCCGGCCCGAGCTGCCGCATCGAATCGCTCTTCGAACGCGACCTCGTTGAACATCATCGTCAGGTTGGCGGCAAGACGGGGCATGGTTTTCCTTGATTCAGAATAACGGCTCGAGATTGAAACGGTCGCGCAGATCCTGAATCTGCTCTGGATTCAGCGGGCGCACCGGTGAGCCCCGCAGCAGCAGCGCCAGTTTGGCTGTTTCCTCGAGCTCTTCAATTGCATAAGTTGCCGCCTCGAGGCTCTCGCCCGAGACCACGGGCCCATGGTTGGCCAACAGCACGGCACAGTGCCGACACGCCAACGCGCGGATCGCGCCCCCAAGCGCGGGGTCGCCTGGCGGGTGGTAAGGAATCAAGGGCAGGCGCCCAATTTTCATCACGAAGTACGGCGTGAGCGCCGGCAGACAATCGTGCGGGTCGAGCCCATCCAGGCAAGAAATGGCGGCCGAATGGGTTGCATGCAAATGCACGATCGCGCGCGCTTGGGGGCGGGCTTCGTACATCGCTCGGTGCAGCGTCAACTCTTTCGAGGGCGGATCGCCGGCCAAGGCCTGATCGTGCGCATCGAGTAGGGCCAGGCGTGCAGGGTCCAATTCGCCAAGGCACGCGTTGGTGGGCGTCATCAACCAACGTCCGTCGGGCAGACGGGCGCTGAGATTGCCACTCGAACCCGCGGTAAGCCCACGCTCAAAGAGTGATCGCCCCAGCTTCGCGATGCGTTCGCGCAGTCGGGTCTCCTCGGCAGTGCTCGCGCTCAACATGGCAGCTTCGACCAGGCATTCAAAAAGAAGTCCGGATCACCAAAATTGCCAGACTTGAGTGCCAGCGCAAGGGTCGGTAGCTTCGGTTGAGGAGATTGGTTTGGCTCACCAGGGTCCGGCTCATCGTCAGCCGGATCAAGCGTCGCCGTCCAGGGCACCCCTGGGCTTATTTCGGGGCCAATGCGCAAGGCGCGCACGCCAAGCGAACGGACCACGGCGCCGCTCGTTTCACCGCCCGCGATAATCAAGCGCCGTACGCCATGTGCAACCAGGGCCTGGGTGATTCGGGCCAGCACCGTCTCGATGGCCTCCTCGACACTTCCTGTTTCGCCAGCGCCATGGGCAGCCGCCGTCTCGCGGCCAGCCCGAAAATCCTGGACCGCCCGGACTTCCCGAGCAGCCCGGACTTCGTCGGCTGATGCGGTCGAATAAACCAGGATCGGGGCGTCGCCGAGATGCGACCCCGTTTGCAATCCCATTTGCAACCCCAGTTTTGACGTCGCCCATTCAATGACCTCCAACACGAGTGCATCGGGGTCGCGCAGCGCCCGCTCGGGATCAATACGCCACGCGGGGTGGTGCACACACATCCGCTCGACCTGCGCCTGGGTGGCGATCGAACAACTTCCAGCAATCACCAGGGCGGGGCCCCGAATCACTGGAAAACCGCCGATCTGAGCGCAGGTCGCCGTGCCGGTCGCCGTGCCAAG
>CAIPGD010000196.1 GCA_903864485.1 uncultured bacterium
ATGTTCGGTACCCAAATTGGCCCCCTGTGCCATGGGCTCCGCATGAAGCGCTTCGTAAGTGACCTGATATTCGACGGTCTCACAGTCAACTTCATATCGCATCCGCACCGATCGCTCACCGTCGGGCCCCTTTTTTACGCGGTCTGCAATCACCCAGACTGACGTCAGGTCAACCTGATAGCGGATGGTGTCCGGATTGAAGTAAAACGACGCCTCCTCATTGGCCGCAATCGGTAGCCAGGCCGCCGCGGCAGACGTCAAGCTGAGGTTCCAGAGGAGAGCCGTCCACACAAGATACTTTGGAAATAGGCGCCCAGCCGTCGAATCGTTTGTCGCGAGTTCATGCCGATCAACCCGCATTACGAATTTCCCCGGTAATTCTCACGTAACTCCCTTTTGAGGACCTTACCGATCGCACTGCGAGGCAACTCTTCAACAAAGCGCAAGTCCGAAAGACGCTGAGTCTTGCCGACCCGTGCATTGACCCAATTTCGAAGCTCCTGAGCGCTTAGACCACTCTCTGACTCTGCCCCAGCCCGCCGGACCACAAATGCCACCGGCGTCTCGCCCCAGTCGACCGACGGCACCCCAACCACCGCCGCCTCCTGTACCTCTGGATGCTCATTCAAAACGGACTCGAGGTCACTCGGATACAAGTTGAATCCACCCGAAATGATCATGTCCTTCTTACGATCGAGCAAAATCATAAAACCCTCTGGATCGAATCGTCCGATGTCTCCTGTGCGAATAAACCGCAAACCATCGGGCGAGAACCATTCTGCTTCTTGAGTCTTTTCTGGTTGGTTGTGGTAGCCGATCATCATCGCGGGCGAGCGTCCAACGACCTCGCCGGGCTCACCCGGAGGCAGTTCTACCCCCTTGTCATCAATCAAGCGAAGGTCGTGCCCCGCAGCAGGGGGGCCAACCGTATGGAGTTTGTCGGGATGAAGATGCGCCTCGAGAATGCAGGTTCCACCGCCTTCGGTCATCCCGTAAAACTCGACCAATCCCCCAGGCCAACGTTTCAGCACATCGGCCTTGATCTCAGCCGCAAATGGCGCACTGGTGGAAAACTTCATCTGGAACGCCGACAGATCATGGGCGTCAAACTGTGGATGCGCCATCAAACGACGGTATTGCACAGGCACAAGCATCGTGTGCGTCACCCGCTCGCGCGCCGCAATCTTCAACCATTCGCCGGCATCAAACTTCGGCATTAAATGGACCGTCCCACCGAAGCCGAGAGTCGGGAAAAAAACCACCAAGGTCGTATTCGAGTAAAGCGGTGTCGACAGCAAGGTCACGGTCGACGCGCTGTAGCCATACTGCAAGCCACGGTGGATATGCAGCCATCGCATCCCATGCGGCTGAACAATGCCCTTGGGAATGCCGGTCGTTCCAGAAGAATAAATGATGTTGAAAGGCGACTCTGGCAGCAATTCAACAGGACGGGGCTGCGCTCCGATCGGCGCGAGCCAGGCCTCCAGTGAACGGCACAACTGGCCCGCGTCAAGTGCCACACAATCACTACGGTAGGTTTCGGGCACCAAGCCAAACCCGATGTCATCTACAAAGAGGCGCTTCGGATTTGCGTCCTGCAACATGGCTGCGAAGGTCGTCGCCGTGACTGAGTAAGCCAGTGGCGCGACCACGAGACCCGCCCGTAATGCCCCGAGGAAAATGGCTGCCAACCATGGCGTCATACCACCACAAAGGACGATCGAATCCCCCGCGACCAAACCGTCGCGTTGCAGTGAGGCGGCCACCTGATCAATCCGCTGATCGAGCTCAGCCCAAGTCAGGCGGTTCTCGCCCTGCACAATGGCGGGGTGCAGAGGCCGAGCCTGCGCATGTTCACGCAGCAAATCCCCGATCGGTCGAAATGGCGGCAAATCATCCACCGGGGTCGGTTCGCCTTGTCTCATCTATTCACCCCTTCAACTATTCAACTTCATCGCATAATCGTGACATGGGAAACATTTACCTCGTCCGCCATGGTCAAGCCTCATTTGGCGCGGAGAATTATGACCAGCTCAGTACGCTTGGTCAGCAACAGAGCCAACGACTCGGAGAATACTTCGCCGACAAGGGTATCCAGTTTGAAGCGGCATTAACGGGTACCCTGCAGCGACAGATTCAGACCCATGCCGCCATCTGTGCCGGCGCCCAGGTGACACTGCCAGCCCTACGTTGGCCCGGTCTGAATGAGTACGATAGTGAAGCGGTGATCGCAACCGTTCATCCCGAAAAGTTGGTGAAGCCCGACACCCCCGAGCTCTATCGACATCATTTTCGACTCTTACGAGATGGCTTGACGCAATGGATGCAAGGTCGGGCCCAACCGGTCGGCATGCCAACTTATGTCAATTTCGTGCACGGTGTGACGAGTGCACTTGATCACGTGAGGAGCAATTTTGGTGGCGATGTCCTCATCGTTTCGAGTGGCGGCCCGATTTCGACTGCGGTCGGTCACATCCTGGGCGTGCCTCCCGAGTCCACAATTGAATTGAATCTTCGGATTCGGAACAGCGCCGTGACAGAGCTGAACTTCAACCCCAAGCGCTGCCAGCTGCACACGTTCAATACCTTGCCCCACCTTGATGCACCCGACTTTTCGAAGTGGGTTACCTACGCCTAGGGGTCGCGCTACCCGTTCGCAACTTTTGAAGGATCACGCCTATGTTCCAGATGTTCACCCGCCTCGGCCGCGGCCTGTTGATCGCACTCGCTCTGCTGGAATGCGTGAATGCCGGAGCCGCTTCGCGCGAAGAAATCGATGCCCGGGTGCGCGAGGCTCTGACGAGTTTTGAGGCCGAGGCCCCTGCAGGGCACGAGCTTTCCAAAAAGGCCGCAGGCGTTCTAGTGTTTCCTAATGTGATCAAAGCCGGAATCGGGCTGGGTGGCGAATACGGCGAAGGCGTCCTTCAAATCAAAGGCGCTAACGCGGGTTATTACAGCATCGCCGCCGCGTCGATCGGATTTCAGTTGGGCGCGCAGGCCCGCAATCAGGTCATCCTGTTCATGAATCAGAGCGCGCTCGACACCTTTCGCCAGAGCCAGGGCTGGAAGGCAGGCGTCGATGCCAGCGTAGCCGTGGCGACCCTTGGAGCCGGCGGCGTGATTGACTCCGAAACGCTCAACCGCCCAATCATCGGGTTTATCTTTTCGGGCAAGGGCCTGATGTACAACCTGACCTTTGAAGGTTCAAAAATCAGCCGGATCGACCGCTAGCCAATTGCGGTCTGGCGACAAGATCCGCCGCAGAGAACGGATTCAGATAGGCAGCGCTCTCATTGGCCGGTGCGCTTAACCAGCCCTCGTAAGACGATTCGGGCAGGATCACGACCATCCGCTTTTCGTCGGTGGGCTTATGAAAATCGCGCATCAATGGATGGTCGTCGGCATTGATCGTGAGCATCGTGTAACTCAATAACCAGGAACCATCAGGCTTCTTCCAGGCATCCCACAGGCCTGCAATGCCCATCGGGCGACCATCTGTGCGTTCGATTCGGGTGGAAATTGCCTTGCCAGTCCGCCAATCTGGCTCGTAGATCGCTCGTGCCGGAATGATGCAATGACGCGCTTTGCGCCAGGCGTCCCGAAAGCTTGGTTTAGACGCGACGGTTTCACTGCGGGCGTTGTACGTACTGCGCGCGAGCTTTTCATCGACTGCCCAATGGGGCAAAAGCCCGAAGAGCCCGTTGAGCGTCTCAGGCCTGGGGAACTTTGAGTTCACGTCCGTCTGAGCCTCATTCAGGCTCGGCGCCAGTCGAACGAACGAGCCAAGGTATCCCGGCCACAAATCGAGTTTGCCCGGGGAATCTGGAGGCGTCGATCCAAAGAAATCCGGAAACCAATCCGGTGCCGGGACATTTTCGTAGTGCGCACACACGGGGGAACCCACGCTCCTCGG
>CAIPGD010000197.1 GCA_903864485.1 uncultured bacterium
TGAACCCATCGACAACAAATGCCTTACTGGCCAGATCGAACTCGCGGGTGACTTTGGCATCGGCCCCACCACGGGACAGCTTGATGAGGCATCGGTCCTCGGGGCCACCCAGACAGGTCGAGCCACCCCAGACCCAATTCTCCTGCTCCTGCTTGGCCAGCGCATCAAGGTCCAGCAGGACCTCCCATGCGGGCTGAGGCCTTGCAAATTCAACCATCGAGGTGCGCCGCCAAATGCCGCGAGGCCGTGAACCATCCTGCCAAAAGTTGTACAGAAACGCCCCGCGACGAACCACCTGTGGGATCCGGTCCTGAGAGTCCAAAATCTCGCGTAAACGGTTTCGAGTTGACGCGAAATCGGGCCAAGCCTCAAGGCGCTCGCGGGCAATCGCGTTGCGCCCCCTGACCCAGGCAAGTGAACGCTCGGCGCCGACATCTTCGAGCCACAGGCAGGGGTCGTCTTGAGCCTGAGTCGCTTCTAGAGCGTAGGCAGTTCCAATGCCCATCATGGCGAAACAGACCGAAAGAAAAATGCGCGACATATGTTCAACCGCTTGTATTCGAGTTTCATTCAACCATTCAATCGAACGGGCGTCAGTTCGACAGACGCGTCTTCTGATGAATCGACGCCGGACTGTCCCCCGCTCACCCAGACGGTCCCGTCCTGAATGGTTACCTGCCATTGCATGGCCCGCTGCGCAAGCGCGGCCAGCGCCTGACTCTGCTCCGATTCGATCTGCCAGACCTCGAGGTTGCTCAGTCGCGTCAGCTTATTGCGGATACCCGCCCACCAGATCGCAGCCGCACTCCCGTAGACGTAGAGCGACACACGCTCCGCGCGGCCGCAGGCCTTAGCCAATCGGCGTTCATCGGGCTGACCGACTTCGATCCACTGAATCAATTGCCCCGACAGATCGTGCTGCCAAATATCCGGTTCATCGGTATCCGAGAGACCTCTTGCAAATTGCAGGGCGCCCGAATCCGTATCGGCAGGGACTTGGAGCGCAAACGCCAGCAGACGGATCAAAAGTCGTTCTTCTGTCTCAGATGGGTGCAAGGCCAGGGTCAGTGCGTGTTCGCCGTAAACCTGCCGGTCCAGATCCGAAATCTGCAACTGCGCTTTGTAAATGGTGGCTTTCAGCGCCAAATGGGTTCTCCCTTTAAGATCGCAGTATGCGCGCCCTTAATGGGTGCTGTTTGGTTGCGATGAGGAGCTTTTTGTCATGGTTGAAAACATTGGATCGAAGCTTGCGGCCTGCCTGCGTTTCGGCATCGCTAGCTTGGTCATTTTAGGCGCTGGCATTCAAAGCGTGATGGCGCAAGCGCCGATGCCGGCGGGACCGATCAAAATTCTGGTTGGATTCCCCCCGGGCGGCGGGACCGACGTTCTGGCTCGAACGCTGGCTGAAAAATTGAAAGATCAATTGGGAACAACGGTCATCGTTGAAAACCGCGCCGGCGCGGGTGGCCAGATCGCGGCTCAAGTCCTGAAGACTGGCCCAACGGACGGATCGCTCCTCTTTTTGTCGCACGACCATACGATCTCGATCCTGCCACAGGTTGTCAAGAACCCTGGCTTTGACCCCGCACAGGATTTTGTTCCGGTGGCTGGTTTCGCAAGCTTTGTGAATGCACTGGCGGTATCGGGCGGAACCCCAGCCAAATCGGTTAACGAATACGTCGCGTGGGTTCGCAACCAGGGTGTTAGCAAAGGAACCGTCGGCGTGCCAGCACCGGCTTCCGTCCCAGAATTCCTGGTCAAGCTGATCGGCCAGAAATACGCGCTCGATCTTCAATCGGCGCCTTACCGAGGGAGCGCCCCGTTGATCGGCGACATGTTGGGCAACCAGATTGGCGCGGGCGTCGCGTCGGTGCCCGACTTCATTGAAAACCACAAGGCTGGCAAGCTTCGCGTGGTTGCTGTCTTGGGTAATCGTCGCCAGGCCGTTCTGCCTGATGTACCGACTTTTGCCGAACTCGGTCTCGCAGGCTTCGAAGACGTCCCGTACTACGGCCTGTTCGCCAAAGCGGGCACGCCCAAAGCCACGATCGACCGTTTAGCCGAGGCGATTTCGAAAGTGCTGGTGTTGCCCGACGTGCGCGAGCGCATGACGGCTATGGGGGTCACCGTTGAATACATGACGCCCGAACAACTGGGTGCGCGCGAACAGGCGTACACGCAGACTTGGACCCGGATCATCCGCGCCAGTGGGTTTCAGGCGCAATAACGAGTTAGCTCACCAGACGCCAACTCGATAGCAAGGCGCCAGGCACCAGGGCGGTCTTGAGAGATCGTTCATCGTAAGTTGAATCGTCACCAATCATGTCGCGCCCGGTTGTGAGGCCCTCCAGGGCGTCGCCAAACGTGCGAAAGATCGAGTCGTCGAAGCGCATCGGATCGACCGGCCCGACCGCCTCGCCATTCTCGACCCACCATGTCGCGAACCGGGTCATGCCTGTCGTCCGAGCGGACTGACGATCCGACCA
>CAIPGD010000198.1 GCA_903864485.1 uncultured bacterium
ATCGCTGCACTCGACAAAAAATCCATCACGGGGGCGAACGACTCGTAAGGCTGGTGGACCATCACGTCGCCTTTGCGGATGGCGCTAAACAGATCTTTTTGTTTGAGCCAACCCGGCAGGCCCGGGGCAAACGAAGGGAATTTCAGATCTGGGCGGTCGACCTGATCCAGGACCTGAGCAAGGCGCACCAGATTGACCGGGCCGTGAACCTGATAACAGTCCTGCGGCTTCAGTTCGAACTCCTGCATCAGCCGGCTAAGGGCCTCCTCACCAATCCCAGCCGAGACCTCGAGACGCACGGCATCGCCGTAATGGCGACTCGGCAACTCGCCCTGCAGCGCACGACGCAGGTCAGTGATGTCCTCCTCATCGACAAACAGGTCACTGTTGCGGGTGACCCGAAACTGATGCACGGCGCGTACGTTCATGCCGGGAAACAGGTTGCCCACGAAACCCTGAACCACGGAGGTCAGCAGCATCAGGCCATTGGGGTGGCCTGAAATATCTTGCGGGACGCGGATCAAACGCGGCAATGCGCGGGGGGCCTGCACGATCGCGATACCCGCGCGTCGCCCAAACGCGTCCTGGCCGTCGAGTTCAACGATGAAATTCAGACTCTTGTTCAAAATCCGCGGAAACGGATGCGCCGGATCGAGTGCGATTGGCGTCAACAGCGGTTCGATCTCAGACTGAAAAATGGTCCGGGCGAATTCACGATGGGCATCGGTCCAGGTGGTCGACGCATGAAAAACGATTCCTTCCTGAGCGAGTTGGGGGATCAGGGCGTCGTTCAGCAACGCGTACTGGCGTCTGACCAGACGGTTCACCCGCGCGCTGATCGCATCGAGCGATGCGCGGGCCTCGGCGGCCGACGCGTCATCGACCTGGGCCAATTCGTGCAACCCGGAAACCCGAATCTCAAAAAACTCGTCGAGGTTGCTCGACACGATGGTCAGGTAACGCAGGCGCTCGAGCAAAGGCACCTGATCGCCATCGGCCTGCGCCAGGACACGCTCGTTAAATGCCAAGAGGCCCTGCTCCCGATTCAGCAAATCGTCTGTCCGATGGGGAGGCATCCGATCCGGCTCCGTGTTCCAGCGGTCCGCCGCAGTGACCGTCGGTTGCCGCTTGCTAGCCGCGGTGGTTTTGGCTGATTTCATCGGATAATCCTGCTGTTTGTCGGATGAACGGATAGATGCCACGACATCGTCATCCTCTGGTGTTAAGAAATTATTTCGCAGCGACAATTTAAACCGATGACCGACCCTCTTGACCCACTTCTTCTCGCCGCTGTCGACCTCGGCTCCAACAGCTTTCGACTCTTGATAGGGCGGGCCGACTCGTCACCAGCCGGGGTTCAGGTCATCCCGGTGGATGTCCTCAAAGACAGTGTCCGGCTCGCGTCCGGACTTGACCATGAGCGCAACCTCACAGCGCTGGCGCAGCGCCGGGGCGTCGAGGCCCTGCAGCGCTTTGGCGAGCGCCTGCGCGCATTTCATCCGGATTCGGTGCGCGCCGTTGCCACCAGCACCTTGCGTCAGGCAAAAAATGCCCGGCATGTTCTAGCGACCTTCGAGGCCGCGCTCGGATTCCCAATTGAGGTGATCGCGGGGCGCGAAGAAGCGCGTCTGATCTGGGTCGGCGCCGCCCACACCCTACCCGCCGATGGGTCGCACCGGCTGGTGATCGATATCGGCGGGGGTTCCACCGAATGTATTGTCGGGCGCGATTACGAACCTCTGGTAACTGAGAGCGTTACCGTCGGCTGTGTGGGTCTCACTGGACGGATCTTTGGCGACGGTGAAGTTGGGCGCGAGGCAATGAACGAGGCCATCTTGATTGCGCGCGACCTGTTTGCGCCGCTGGCCAAAGGCTTTCGCCGCGAAACCTGGAACGAAGCCATCGGCACCTCAGGCACCGCGAAGACCATCTCGGCGATCTGTCTGGCCGAGTTTGGCGATCCGACAATTACGCGCGACGCGCTGGGACACATCGAAGCCGCACTCATCAAGGCTGGCCATTTCGACCGCTTGCGACTCCAGGGTTTGCGCGCCGACCGGCGCCCGGTCCTGCCCGGAGGTTTGGCGATACTGTGCGCGGCCTTTGAAGAATTCGGTATTTCGACCATGCGTTTCACGTCGGGGGCACTACGTGAAGGCGTGCTGTACGACCTTCTGGGCCGCACCAACGACAGCGACATGCGCGACGTCACGGTCGAGCAATCCATGATCCGATATGGCGTTGACCGGGACCACGCCGGCCGGGTGGGTAAAACAGCGGCCTGGCTCTGGCGCTCGATTGCCCGTGGCGCGGCCGAGGATGTCGAACGCGGCATTGAACTGCTCGGTTGGGCGGCCTCGTTGAGCGAAATCGGGTTGAGCATTTCGCATTCGGCATATCACAAGCATTCAGCCTATATCGTCGCGAATGCCGATTTGCCCGGTTTTTCGCGCCCCGACCAGGCGCTGCTCTCGCGCCTCGTGCTCGGCCATACGGGCAAGCTAACCAAAATGACCAGCCTGGTCGAACTCGACGCCGAATGGCGGATGTTGCTGGCTTTACGCCTCGCCGTCATCCTGCACCGGCGGCGTGATTCGCAAGGCTCAACCTACCCCCTCGCGCTCGAAATCGAGCGCCGGCGGGTCAGTCTTCGCGTCGAGCGGGGCTGGACCACCAAGCACCCGCTCACCGATTTCAGCCTGAGCGCCGAGATTGCCGAGTGGACACGAGCCGGGCTGTTCGAGCACGCTGGTTATTTGCCGGTCGATCGCCTACCGAATCAGGATGGGCCACCTAAGATGCGACTGATTGCCTGATCAAGTCTGAGCCTGAGGCTGAGGCTGAGGGGCTGCGCGTAAGCGTTCCTCAACCTGCCTGGAGTCGGTGGAACTTCGTGAGGAGTTGCTCAGGGCTCTCGATCCATTCAGGGTTGAGCGGGATACAGTCCACGGGGCACACGACCCTGCATTGCGGCTCGTCATGGTGGCCGACACATTCCGTGCAGCGCAATGGGTCGATCTGGTAAATCTCGGGCCCCATGCTGATGGCCGAATTCGGACATTCGGGCTCACACACATCGCAATTGATGCACTGATCCGTAATCAGTAGCGCCATCTGGGTCAGGGGGGCGACGAGTCAGGAGGCGCGCCAGCAGCCGCAGCAGCCGCAGCAGCCTCTGCATCCTCCATCCGCTGAATCCGTTCGGTACGTTTGCTGACGAGCCAGGCCTCGACCGATGGGAAAACGAACTTCGAGACGTCACCGCCCAAGAGCGCAATTTCGCGAACCAGCGTGCCAGAAATGAACTGGTACTGATCGGTTGGGGTCATGAAGATCGTCTCAACCTCTGGCAACAAATAGCGATTCATGCCCGCCATTTGAAATTCGTACTCAAAATCAGAAACTGCTCGCAAGCCCCGAACAATGATGTTGGCTTCTTGCAGTCGAACGAAATCCTTTAGGAGGCCCCTAAACCCGTGAACTTCGACATTGGGGTAGTGGCCCAGCACTTCTCGGGCAATTTCGACCCGCTCGGCCAAATTGAAAACGGGGTGCTTGGTCTGACTGTCGGCGACACCAACGATCAAACGGTCAAACAGGCGCGATCCGCGGCGCACCAAATCCTCGTGCCCCCGAGTCAGCGGATCAAACGTTCCGGGATAAACCGCAATCTTCATAGAAACTAGAACCCTGAAATTTCAGCAGATGATAATGGACGCGCCCCGCACTGGCGCTACGGACCACCGTGAATCCCGCTTCGGTCCATGCCGTAACCGCCTCGGCCTGACTTTGAAGTTTTGTTTCAGCCTCGAGATAGACCCACCCCCCATCGGCCAATAAGGGTCCAAGCAGGGGGCGAACCCGCGTTGGCCAGTCGGCGCCAAAGGGCGGATCCAGAAAAATCAGATCAAACCCGCGCGCTTGCCTGAGCGCCAGACGACCCGCCACGGCCATGGCGTCGCCCGCCTCAAGGACGACCTGCTGCGCATTGAGACGCTGACGGACAGTATGCAAGGACTCCAAAGCCTTCGGATCGCGCTCGACCATCAAGACGCTTTGGGCGCCGCGCGAGGCGGCCTCAAAGCCAAGCGCCCCGGTACCGGCAAAGAGATCCAGAACTCGCCAGCCCGCAAGGTCCTGGCCAAGCCAGTTAAAAAGTGTCTCCCGCACCCGGTCCGGCGTGGGTCGCAAGCCGGGCACCGCGGGGACCGGAATCAAGGTCCGACGCCACTGTCCGCCAATGATGCGCACCCGCGTCGGAGGACTTAAATGGGCATTTGATACCATCGATTGGAGTGTATCGTGATCTGCTAATGCAACACCCCCATTAAACAAGGCGCCCGATGTTCGGCTTTCTGCGGCGCAAGAAACCGCCACCTCCAACGCCGGAGCCTGTCGAATCTGCCTCGAACCCTGGCAGGCCCTCGCCCATCGAGCCGGCGTCGATCGCGGCACAGGCGGCGGGGCCTCCTCAGCCTCCTGCGCCGTCAGTGCCGTCAGCGCCGTCAGCGCCCGCAGAACCGCCGCGGACGGGATGGATCAAGCGTCTTCGAGCCGGTCTGAGCCGAACCAGCGGGCAACTGGCCGGGCTCTTCGGCCTGACGCGGATTGACGAGGCGCTCTTCGAACAGCTGGAAACAGCGCTACTGGTCGCGGACACCGGAATTGAAACTACGACTTGGCTCCTCGCGCGGCTGCGGGAGCGAGTCAAGAAGGAGCGCCTTGAAACGGGGGAGGATGTACGACAAGCGCTCAGGGCCACGCTAACCGAGCTGTTGACCCCACTCGAAGCGCCGATCGACCTGGATCGGTCAGCACCCCAAGTCTGGATGGTGACCGGGGTCAACGGGGCCGGCAAGACCACCTCGATTGGCAAGTTGGCCCACCTGCTGCGGCGCGAACACAAGTCGGTTCTGCTGGCAGCCGGCGACACTTTCCGCGCGGCCGCCCGGGCCCAACTGGCCGAATGGGGTGCACGCAATGACGTCGCCGTGATTGCGCAGGACGGCGGCGACCCCGGCGCCGTGGCTTTTGATGCCGTCTCGGCCGGGATTGCGCGCCGAACCGATGTCGTGATGGTCGACACAGCGGGTCGATTGCCAACCCAGACTCACCTGATGGAAGAGTTGCGCAAAGTCCGTCGAGTCATCGGCAAAGCGCTCGCTGGCGCGCCCCATGAAGCACTGTTGGTGCTCGACGGGAATACCGGCCAAAACATGCTGGCGCAGGTCGCGGCGTTTGATGCGGCCGTTGCCCTCACCGGCCTCATCGTGACCAAGCTCGACGGCACCGCGAAGGGGGGCGCCATCGTGGCGCTGGCCCACACTCGTCGAGCGCAACCGATCCCGGTCTATTTCATTGGTTTGGGCGAAGGCGTTGACGATTTACAGGCGTTCTCCGCAGAAGAATTTGTAAGTGCACTCCTCGACACAACACCCAGATCGCATTAGCACTCGAGAATGTAGAGTGCTAAAATAAGTCTGCTTGTCATAAAGGAGTATCAGTCAGATGAATCAGACTGCTGCGCTGGCCTTGCCCGTGGGTTTAAAAACTAACCATGCCGCCTTGGCCCCGATGGGTGGGGCCGGGTTTGGACTGCCCGCACTCGGCAACCTTGATGCGTATATCTCGGCTGTGCACCGGATCCCACTGCTCACTCTCGAAGAGGAGACAGAATTTGCGCGCCGCCTGCGCGATGACGGCGATTTAGACGCAGCCCGACGACTGGTCATGTCGCACCTCCGAGTCGTGGTTGGCGTTGCGCGTCAGTTTCTGGGATACGGTCTCCCTCACGCTGATCTGATTCAGGAGGGCAACGTCGGCCTCATGAAGGCTGTGCGTCGATTCGACCCCGAGCGCGGCGTGCGCCTTGTGTCGTTTGCACTCCATTGGATCAAAGCAGAAATTCACGAATACGTCTTGCGCAACTGGCGCTTGGTCCGGGTGGCGACCACCAAAGCCCAGCGCAAACTGTTTTTTAATCTGCGCTCGATGAAACAGGATTCGACGTCGCTTGATCCGGGCGATATCGACGTCATCGCGCGTACGCTCGATGTCCGCCACGAAGACGTGATCGAGATGGAATCACGCTTGGCCGGACGCGACATCCCAATGGATAACGGCAACGACGAAGATGGCGAATCCGTCAGCCCGATTGCCTGGCTCAAAGCCGACGGATCCGAGCCGACGCAAGTACTCGAAGCGCGCGCACGCGACCTGCTGCAGGGCGAGGGCCTGTTGCGGGCGCTCGACCGCCTCGATCCGCGCAGCCGCCGGATCATCGAGTCGCGCTGGCTTGTCGATGAAACCGAGGGCGGAGCGTCAACGCTACATGAATTGGCCGCGGAGTTCGGGGTTTCCGCGGAGCGGATTCGTCAGATCGAAGCCAAAGCGCTCAAAACCATGCGCGCTGAGCTGAGTGTCTGAATTGAAGGGTTGACGCTAAAGAAGTAATTGCCGGACGTCATGCGCCAGAGCCTCCGGGCCCTGGCCACCGCGCACATAAAGCCGCACCCGACCCTCTGGGTCAAATATAAAACTGGCCGCCGTGTGATCGAAGGTTTCGTTGCCGGGTAACTTCCCTTCGACCCGCTCAAAGAAAATCTTGAAGTCTTTCGCCGCCTTTCGGGTCGATGTGTCATCCCCCCGCAGGGCGACAAAGCTTGGATTGAAGGCCTTGACGTAGGGCTCCAGCACTTCGGGCGTATCCCGCGCCGGATCAAGCGTGACGAACACCACTTGAAACCGATCGGCCTGCGGCCCCAGTAGCCGAGCCACCTCCGCAGCATCCTGCAAGGTCGTCGGACAGATATCGGGACAGCGGGTATAACCAAAAAAGACCAGAACCGCTTTCCCACGCCAGTCGGTCAGACTGCGCGTACGCCCTTGCGGATCAGCCAGACCCGTCAGCGCCTGAGCGTAGGGTGCCCCGGTAATATCGACATGACGAAATGTGGGTGTGGTGGGTGTGGTGGGTGTGGTGGATTTGCTGCAGCCCGAAAGGCCCAAAACCAGGGCGCACAGAACCATCGATGCGGCAGCGGCCCTCTTTGTGGTCCCTACTGCCTGCAAGCACCAACGAACGGTGATCAACCAGAACCCGCCGCGAGGCCGAACCAATCGCTCAATTGCGTCATCAGCCACGCATCCACCCAATGGTCGACGAGCAGTGCTGCGAACAACAAGCCAAGATATTCGATTGAGTACTTGAAGGTTCGCTTGGCAAGCGCGTCCGAATAGTCAACCCAAAGCCGCCAAGCGTAGAAGATAAAGATTCCGCCGAGAATCAGTTGGGCGACCAGATAAAAAAGGCCACTCATCTGGATCAGATACGGCAACGTGGTCGTGGCGAGCAACAGAACCGAGTAAAGCAGGATCTGCAGGCGGGTAAACCTCGAGCCATGGGTGACTGGCAACATGGGCAAGCCGCTATGCCGATAGTCTTCAACCCGATACAGGGCGAGCGCCCAAAAATGCGGGGGCGTCCAGACAAAGATGATCAGGCAAAGCAACCAGGCCTGCGCCGGCACATCGTTGGCTACCGCAGCCCAACCGAGCACCGGCGGCATGGCACCTGAGGCGCCGCCGATCACGATGTTCTGTGGCGTGGCGGGCTTGAGCAACACGGTATAAATCACGGCATAACCGACAAAGGTCGCCAGCGTCAGCCACATCGTCAGCGCATTGACGAACGCAAGCAGGAGGCTTGCGCCAACCCCACCCAGAACTCCCGCGAAAATCAGCGACTGCGCCACGCCAACCGTTCCGCGCGGCAGGGGCCTGGCGCGGGTGCGAGCCATCTTGGCATCGATGCTGCGCTCGACCAGACAGTTAAAAACGAAACCGGCACCAGCGAGGAGTGAAATTCCAGCGGTACCCGCCAACAGGATCCGCGCCGGCACCATGGCATCGGTGGCCAGCAACATGCCAATCACTGCGCAAAACGCAGCCAGCATCACCACACGCGGCTTGGTGAGTTCGAGATACTGGAGGGCGGTATGCCGCCAACCCTGGGACAGCGAAACGGCCTGGTTCATTGGATCCGCGTAGCGAGATATGCCCGAAAGTTTAGCACCACGATCCCGACGAGAAGCAGCGCCGCACCCGCGTTGTGTGCGACGGCGACGGGGAGGGGCAAACTAAACCACACATTCGAGAGTCCCAGTACCACCTGCAGACCCAACCCCCCTGCGAGGCCAAGGCCCAGACGCGGCGCCCCGACCCGAGCAGTGGCCAAAGCCAGCGCGGCGATCCAGAGGGTGATCACCCCAGCGCCCAGTCGATGGACCCAGTGAATCGCCGTTAAGGCCTGGAGCGATAAGCCCTCGCCGGTCGCCGTTTTGCCGAGCTCGCGGGCGATGTGAAAACCTTCGGACATCTTCATGGTCGGCCACAAACTGCCCTGGCAGGTCGGCAGGTCGGTACAGGCAAGCGCCGCGTAATTGGTGCTAACCCATCCCCCAAGAACAATCTGGACCGCCAGCAACACCAACCCGATCCGGGCATAGGGCAAGAGACGCGCCAGAGGCTCGGGATCAACCGGACTGAGCCAGGAGCCCGTTCGGCCGGCCATCGCACCCCCAAATTGGCGCAGCGCAAGCCAGGTCAGAAGCGCTAGCACGGTCATGCCGCCAATTAAATGTCCAGTCACGATGGCGGGTTTGAGTAACAAGGTGACGGTCCATTTACCGAACATTCCCTGCAGAATCACGACGCCGACAATCACCAGAGCCAGCGTAGGGCTTTGCTTGAGCGACTCGCGCCGGGCGACCGCCCATGCCGCGATGATGAGAATTAAAAAACCCAACCCGGAGGCCACATAGCGATGCGCCATTTCGCGCCAGGCCTTGCCCAACGAAACCGGCCCGTGTTCGCCCCCCTGCACATCGACCGCCCGACTGATTGCGTCGATGGCATCGGTCGGCGTGAGCTTGCCATAGCACCCCGGCCAGTCTGGGCAACCCAATCCGGCATCCGTCAGGCGGACCCAGGCGCCAAACGGGATCAGACAGAGCGTCACCACGACGGCAAGCAAAATCAACTTCCGATACATCTTTTAAATCCAGTTAAGTGCATCGTCGTTCATCCCACCCGACTGGCCCGCAAAAGTCGGGCGATGTCTTTCTTCATCCGATTCGGATCGACGTCCACCGGAAACCGCATCATCACGTGACCCAGTGGATCAACCACGAAAATGTGGCCTGGCTCTAACGCATCGGTCAATTGAAGATCCACATCAACCGTTTGCGGACGTACCACCTGTAACCCCCTATGCTGGCCGATCAGGGCGGGGTCGGGCACATGATCGTTCGTTAGCAACCAGACCCGTTCGATCCGGTCCTGATCTTTACCGGTCGTCAGCCTGACCTGCCGCATCACATAGAGCCGCTGGACACAATCGGCGTCGCACTCCCCCGGCGCAGTGGTTAGCAAAATCCAGCGGCCGCGCCACTGGGTCCATTCGGCGGGTGTCCCCTCCAGTGATTTCAATAGAAGCGCGGGTAACTCGCGTTGTGGCTCGATGAGCTCTCCATAATTGGTACGCCCATCCGGGCGGACCCAAAAATAGAGCGCGTACGAGGCGATAACAGGGGCCGCGCAGACCGCGAGGACCAGCCACATCATCCACTGAGATTTAGAACGCTCAGCAGTCATTGGGACGTGCCCTCCCCGCGGCGCTTGGCGCGCCGCGATTTAAAGGTCGACCAAAGCCACAGAAGCGCAGCGGCAAGCGAGAGACCGTACCACTGCGTGGCATAACCCTCATGTTTGACCACATCATCGCCGGGCTTAGGCCAGGCCCGTACCAAGCCATCCTCTAGGGCAGAAGTTTGGCGGACGATGACCGGCTGCAGATTCAGACCCGACCACTTTGCGTAATGATCCACATCGACATTGACCCAGAGCCGCTGATTAGGGTCAGGCGTTTGTTCGGCAGAGAAAAAGCGTGGGAGTTCCAAACCTCGACCGATTTCTCGCTGGGCCAAGCCTTCAATCTGCACGCTATCGGCAAGCCCACGCAACACCGGCAACTGGCTTCGATTGGAGGGATCACTGGCAACCCAACCGCGAAGCACGAGGATCGCAGCCCCCCCAGGGGCCAATTCGACCGGGGTGACGACATGCATCCCGGCGACCCCCTGGTGGGAGCGGTTATCAATAAAAATAGAGCGATCCATCAGCATATGTCCGGTGACCGTGACCCGCCGGCCCTCCAGATCTGCCAGCGGCAAAATCGCAGCCGGCACTGCCATTGGGGCGGATGCGCCCGCGGCATCACGCACCTGCTGCGCAGCGCGCTTTTCGGCTGCACGGCGCACTTGCCAGTCGCCGAGCGAGAGCCCGGCAACGACCACAGCCAGCGTTGCCGAGGCGCCGACCCACTGACGCCATTGCGCCTGTGACGCAGTGCTCACCCGACCTCAACCCCAGATAGAATCGTCGATCGGGCGCGCATCCGCGCAGCCGCTCTGTTGCTGGAGTGCATTTTGAAGTGGGTCCTCGTCATCGCATTCCTGCTCATCATCGGCAGCCTTGCTTCCGCCATGGTGTTTCTAATTCGCGATCGGGGCCAAACCCGCAATGTGGTGCGCGCACTTGCCCTTAGGATTGGTCTATCAGTCCTGCTGTTCTTGACACTTCTTTTTTCACACTGGATGGGCTGGATCCAGAGCACGGGCGTCCCAATCCAGTAGCCCTCAGGGGCTTGTCTGCTCAGGGTACCCACGGCCTCGCCCAATAGCGCCACGCCGTGAGTCGCGATCAGGGGCTCGAAAGCCCCCGAGTCGAAACGCTTATAGCCAATAAACGATCAGGTACAGGCCGAGCCAGACGACGTCAACAAAGTGCCAATACCACGCTGCCGCCTCAAAGGCGAAGTGATGCTCAGCAGTGAAATGCCCGGCCATCAAGCGGAACCATACGACCGCCAACATGATGGCGCCGACACAGACGTGAAAGCCGTGAAAGCCCGTGAGCATGAAAAACGTTGAACCGTAAATACCGGAGGTCAGTTTGAGGTTCAGCTCGGCGTAGGCGTGGGAGTACTCGTAGGCCTGGAAGCCAACGAACACAGCGCCCAGAATGACTGTCGCCGCGAGCCACAGCTTCACCAAACCACGATTGCCTTCCTTGAGTGCATGGTGGGCAATGGTCAGAGTGACACCCGAGGTCAGCAGCAAAGCGGTGTTAATCGTGGGGATTGGCCAGGGACCCATCGTCTGGAACGATTCGATCGTGCCAGCAGGCCCACTGTTCGGCCAGTTACCCGCGAAGTCGGGCCACAAGACGGCCCGATGATCGAGGTCACTCAGCCAAGGCAAAGTGATTGCGCGGGCATAGAAGAGCGCACCAAAAAACCCGGCGAAAAACATCACCTCGGAAAAAATAAACCAGCCCATCGACCAACGGAACGAGATGTCGACGTTCTTGCCGTATTGCCCAGTCTCGGACTCGATGGAAACCTGGTGGAACCAGCCGTACATCATGTAAATCAACACGGCAAATCCGGTACTCAGGACGTAAGGCCCATACGCCGTGCCGTTAACCGTGCCGGCGGCACCATAACCAAACAACACCATCGCGACGGATCCTACGAGCGGCCACTTGGACGGCTGCGGGACAAAATAATGATGTGAATCTGCGGCGTGTGCGCTTGCGCTCATGATGTGTTCCCCAAGACTGGCGGGATTCAATAAAAAATGAATAAAGGATCAGCCCGCTATGGTACGCACGATAGCGACCAATGTGAGCACAAAAATAGCGGCCATCCCAATACCAACACCAATGACCCCCAGGGGGTGCAGGTGAACCGCATCGCGGTCATGATCTGCGCGGCGACGAATCCCGATAAACGACCACGCCACTACCCGCACAGTCTCAATCACGGATGCGCGACGCTGAGGCTCCACGATGGCCGCGGGCGGTTCAACTGGCTGAGATTGAAGGGGCACCATGGAACGCGTGTCGGGTCTAGATCGGGGCGGCCGGTACAGGTTGTCCGACCTCAAAAAAGGTGTAGGACAACGTAATCGTTCCGACCTCGGCCGGCATCTTTGGGTCGAGCACGAAAACGACCGGAAACAGCCTGCGCTCGTTCGGGCCAAGGCTTTGTTGTTTAAAACAGAAGCACTCGAGTTTGCGCAACCACTGAGCGGCCGCTTGGGGCGCATAGCTCGGGATCGCCTGGCCCTGCACCTCGCGGTCGAGGGTGTTCAATAATTCGTATTCGACCGTAACGAGTTCGCCCGGGTGAGCATTGACCGAGCCAGTGCGCGGGCGCAACTGCCAGGGACCGCGTGCATTCGCGTCGAACTCTACGCTGATAACCCGAGTCATATCGACCTGCGTATTGTCAGCAAAACGCTTGGCGTCCTGATCAACCTGGGTTAGAGAATTGATGCCCGTGACTTCACAGATCGTTCGGTAGATCGGGATCATCGCGAACCCGAATCCGAACATTGTGCAAGCGATCACAGCCAGCTTGCCGAGCATTCGGGCATTGAGCGCGACAAGAGCAGGTTGAAACATGGGGTTCACAGGTAACCAACCGCCTTAACCAAACTTAGCCAAACTTAACTAGCCTTAACCAAACAGCCAACGATTGACGATAACCCCAGCAAAGAAGACGAGCGCGGCCGAAAGGAGGATGGCCGCCGTGCGGAGATTTCTCGGGGTCGGGCTCATCGTCTCGAGATCACTTGACCGTCGGCGGGGTCTCAAAAGTATGGAACGGGGCTGGGCTCGGCACGGTCCACTCCAGACCATGAGCACCTTCCCAGACTTGCGCCGTCGCTGGCTTTCCGCCGCGAATACACTTGATGACCGCCCACAGGAAAATCAACTGGCTGAGTCCGAAGCCAAAAGCCGAGACCGTCACAAACGCATTGAAATCAGCGAACTGCATTGCGTAGTCGGCATAGCGACGCGGCATTCCGGCGAGGCCCAGGAAGTGCATCGGGAAGAAGGTCAGGTTGAATGTAATCAGCGAGGCCCAGAAATGGAACTTACCCAAGCCCTCGTCGTACATGTGGCCCGTCCACTTGGGCAACCAGAAGTAGGTGCCAGCGAAGAGCGCGAACAGTGAGCCCGCCACCAGAACGTAGTGGAAGTGCGCGACGACGTAGTAAGTGTCGTGGAGCTGGATGTCGAGCGGGGCTACCGACAGGATGATGCCGGTCAAGCCACCCATCGTGAAGACGAAAATAAAGCCGATCGCGAACAGCATCGGGG
>CAIPGD010000199.1 GCA_903864485.1 uncultured bacterium
CCGGTGGCTGGTTTCGCAAGCTTTGTGAATGCACTGGCGGTATCGGGCGGAACCCCAGCCAAATCGGTTAACGAATACGTCGCGTGGGTTCGCAACCAGGGTGTTAGCAAAGGAACCGTTGGCGTGCCAGCACCGGCTTCCGTCCCGGAATTCCTAGTCAAGCTGATCGGCCAGAAATACGCGCTCGATCTTCAATCTGCGCCTTACCGCGGGAGCGCCCCGTTGATCGGCGACATGCTCGGCAACCAGATTGGCGCGGGCGTCGCGTCAGTGCCTGACTTCATTGAGAACCACAAGGCGGGCAAGCTTCGCGTGGTTGCTGTCTTGGGTAATCGTCGCCAGGCCGTTCTGCCCGATGTACCGACTTTTGCCGAGCTCGGTCTCGCCGGCTTCGAAGACGTCCCTTATTACGGTCTGTTCGCCAAAGCAGGTACGCCCAAAGCAACGATCGACCGATTAGCCGACGCGATCTCGAAGGTCCTGATCCTGCCCGACGTGCGCGAGCGCATGACGGCCATGGGCGTCACCGTTGAGTACATGACGCCCGAACAACTGGGTGCGCGCGAACAGGCGTACACGCAGACTTGGGCCCGGATCATCCGAGCCAGTGGGTTTCAGGCGCAGTAACGAAAGCTAGCTCACCAGACGCCAACTCGAGAGCAAGGCGCCAGGCACCAGGGCGGTCTTGAGAGATCGTTCATCGTAAGTCGAATCGTCACCGATCATGTCGCGGCCGGTTGTGAGGCCCTCTAGGGCGTCGCCAAACGTGCGAAAGATCGAGTCGTCGAATCTCATCGGGTCGACCGGCCCGACCGCCTCGCCATTCTCGACCCACCATGTCGCGAACCGGGTCATGCCTGTCGTCCGAGCGGACTGACGATCCGACCAGTTCAGGTACCAGAGTCGGTTCACAAACAGGCCAGTGCCCAGCGCACGCATCGCCTCCTGGGTTTCGATCTGGCCCGCAGCCATCATCAAGGCTTCGGGCTGTTCGCCGTCAGCACCTGTGTGTTCAACCCCGTACTCGATCGAAGTGCGGGGGTTACAACAGGCGCCAACGTCTCGCCCCCGCTCAATCAGCGACAAAGGCGTAACCCGGCGGAAACCCTCTGAATTAAAGCCCGACGCGTCACTTGCTCGAACGTCATCCCAAATCGAGAACTGATCAGAGAGGCTGACCTCTCCGTCGACCAACCGCTGCAGAGGACTTCGCCGCGCCATCCGGTCACTCGCCGAAAACCCACCCCATGACATGAGCCCCAGCAGGCCTTCAACCGCCGCAGGCATTAGAAAGGCGCGCACATCCCCAGTCGGCGCAGCACGCGCGGGTCTTGCCAGCAAATCATGGTCGCGACGCAAGCGCTCGAGTCGCTGAGCGAATGCATCCGCCTGCCAGGTACGCCCGTGCATGGAAGCCTTCGCCGCCCGGCCGCGAAGTTCGCCCTGGTCATGATGCAAACTGAAATCGAACGAGTACCCATCGACTTCGTGCCAATGGTGAACCCCGTGGGAGTTAGTCAAGCCGCGCGCACGTGGGCCGGCCGCGAGGATTCCCACGAAGTCGAGACCCCGCGTCTGACTGACCACTTGTTCAATGATCGCGCGGGCTGCGTCGCCAGGGCGGCCATCATCAGTAACGCCTTGAGCGCCATCCGGACTGGTCATGCGCTCGACGCGCCTGCTGCGGGACGGGGCGGTCTCAATCCGGCACAGGGGATCTTCTGCAAGCGACGGTAAACCGCTGCGCAATCCAGCCACCGCCTGAGCCATTCGGATCTGATCTTCAGCCTCTTCTCCGCTCAGGGCGACCATCCGTGAAGCATGGCGCTGGCCTTCCAAAAGCCGAATCGTCGCGAGCGCCCGGTGAACATGGCCTGGCTGACGGATCGCACCCTGATTGAGGCGAACAAAGTCAGAAGCCTCAGCCCGAAACTCGAGCGACCACTGCGCGTCATGCCCCGCAAGCTTGGGCATCGCCTGAGCGAGTGATTCAAATTGTTTCTCGAAACGGTCCTGCTGCATCGCGTTCCAACTTTAATGGGTCTCAGGATTTGAAGCGCTTGGTCAAGCCATCACTGGCACGGGCGAGAATGCCGAGGTCGGAGGCCACGGCCAGAAAGCTGGTCCCGATGTCGATCCAATGCTGGCAATCATCAAGATTCGTCCAAAGAAAACCAGCAGCTTTCCCAGAG
>CAIPGD010000200.1 GCA_903864485.1 uncultured bacterium
AGCACGGCAACATCAGTGCGCCGGTGTTCGGAGCCGCCACGCCATCACAACTTCTTGGTCGTCTGGCGTCGCAACAACCCGACCCTGCGACCAAGGCAGCTGATCCCGCCAAGGTAAAGGCCTTTGCCGACGCCAACCCCGAGGTGCTAATCCAGGGCCGCTGGTTCGCTTCCCAACCGGTCCCTGCCAGCTTCGGAAGCGCGAATTACTGGGGCGTGCACGGCTTCGCTTTTACCAACGCCAAAGGCGAAAAGACGGCCGGCAAGTGGATTTTCGAACCTGTGGGCGGGCTGCAGGGCCTGACCGATGAAGAAGCCAAAGCCAAGGGCCCAAGCTTCCTGGTCGATGACCTGCGCCAGCGCGTGGCCGCCGGACAAGTAGCCTTCAACTTCAACCTTGAAATCGCCCAAGCTGGCGACAGGCTAGACAACGCCACCCTGCCGCTACCCGAGGGCCGCAAGAAGATTACGCTGGGTCAGTTGAAGGTGACTTCCGTGTCGCCCGATGCAGGTGGTAGCTGCTTGACCATCAACTTCGACCCCAACCGTCTGCCCAAGGGCGTCGAAGGCCTAGGCGACCCGATGTTGACCGCACGTAGCGCGCCCTATGCGGTGAGCATGGGTCGTCGTCTGGGTGAAGGTGCGAAGCAGCAGTAATCTGGAGAGTTTTTGTGTCGCGGCCGTAAACTCCATTAATGAACACCCACCGTTTCATTAAATCCGGCCTACCCATCCTGATTGGCGCATCGGTCATGCTCAGCTTGAGCATGGGAATACGACAGAGCCTGGGTGTCTTTATGACCCCCGCCACCCGGGAAATCGGAATTTCCATTTCCGATTTCACCTTGGCGATCGCCATTCAGAATCTGACGTGGGGGGTTTTACAACCCTTTGTTGGCGCCTGGGCAGGCAAGCACGGTTACCGGCACCTGATGATGTTTGGCTCATTGCTTTATGTCGTTGGACTGATCCTGCTTGCTTTTGCCCACGGCTTGCTTGAAGTTGTGATCGGCGCGGGGTTTTTGATTGGTCTGTCGCTGTCCTGCACCGGTTCGGCCATGGCGATGGCAGTCGCCACCCGCAGCGTCACGCCAGAGATGCGGAGCACAATCCTCGGTGTGGTGACCGCTGCTGGCTCTATTGGCGCCCTGATTGCGGCCCCGATTGGACAAACCCTGTCGCAGGATTTTGGTTGGCGTGTCGGCGTCCTGGGATTTGTCGCATTGAGCGTATTTCTGATTCCCGCTTCCTGGTATGGCTCCAAGATTGACGCGATTGCGCTCCCGCCGAGTAACGCCTTTGATAATAAAAAACCAGGCACCGTCGCACTGCAGGCCCTCAAGCACCCACCCTTTGCGGTGATGACTCTGGCCTATCTTGTTTGCGGAATGCAACTCGTCTTTTTAACCACGCATTTACCCACCTATCTGGAAATCTGCGGGCTTGATCCGATGCTGAGTGCGAAAGCGCTGGGTGTGATTGGCGGGTTTAACGCGATGGGAAGCCTCTTCTTCGGTTGGGCTGGCGGTCGGTACAACAAGATGCTCTTGTTGGGCATGATTTACATCCTGCGTTCCATCGGGTTAGCCGTTTATTTTTATAGCGCTCCAACACCGGACACCACCCTGGTGTTTGCCGCTTACATCGGATTTTTATGGCTTGGCGTCGCGCCCCTGGTCTCTGGCTCAATCAGTGAAACGTTTGGGCTTCGTTGGCAAGCCATGCTCAGCGGGATCGCGTTTATGAGCCATCAACTCGGCAGTTTCCTGGGCGCCTTTGGTGGCGGCGTCATTTACGATGCACTTGGTTCTTACAATCTTGCGCTTCAGATTGGCGTGATCGTCGGCCTAATCGCGGGCTTAGCCCAGTGCATCTTTGCAGTCGCCTGGCCCAAAAACCCGCCCCTCATTCTCAGCACCAGTGCTTGAAGTGAAAGAGCGCCCAGCGATCGCCGCTGTCTTTCTCGGCAATTTTGTCGTCGGCTGCGGCGTACTGGTCGTTCCGGGCATGCTTGATCTTCTGGCAAACGATCTCGCGATTTCAGTACCCAAGGCCGGTGCCCTACTCAGCCTCGCGGCATTGACGATGTGCGTCAGCGCGCCGCTGCTGGCCGCAGTGACGTCGAGAGTCGATCGCAGGCTGCTGCTGGTGCTGTCCCTACTGCTTCTTGCCGTAGGACACCTGGCCTGCGCCTTCGCCCCAGATTTCGCCACGCTGATGTGGATCCGACCGATCTCGGTGCTCGGGGCTGCCGTGTTTACGCCCCAGGCCGCGGCAACGCTGTCGCTGATGATCGCGCCTGAAGAACGTCCGATGGCGCTCACCAGCGCCTTTGTCGGTTGGTCTCTTGCCTCGGTGCTCGGCATGCCGATCGGCAATCTGCTCGCCCATGCCTTGAGCTGGCGCGCGAGCTTCGCGGTGGTGGCCGCACTGGGCCTGTTTTCGGCACTGATCGTCTGGCGGGTCATTCCCGCAGGGTTGAAAGTTGCGCCCTTGTCGCTCAAGTCCTGGGGTGAAGTTCTGGGCGGTACCCGGCTGCGTTGGATCCTGCTGGCGACGATGGTCTGGTGCACGGGGCACTTTGCCGTCTTGGGCTACATCACTGCGGCTTTAAGGAAGGGGGTGGAAGCATCGCCCGCGATGCAGGCAGCCCTGATGGCGCTGATGGGCATCAGCGGGCTGATCGGAAATATCGCGCTATCCCGCTGGGTCACGCGCATCGGGCCCGATCGGGGCGCGCAAATATCGTTAGGTTTCATCTGCGCAGGGCTCGCGTTGTGGATCGTTGCTTTGACTTGGCTGCAGGCCCTCTGGGCCTTGGCGTTGGCCATGACCATCTGGGGCTTGGGCAACTTTGCGTTCAACTCGTCGCAACAGGCTCGATTGGCCCAATCCGCCCCGACGCTTGCCTCGGCCTCGATTGCCTTGAACTCTTCCAGCCTTTATGCCGGGCAGGCCATGGGCGCCGCCTTGGGCGCAGCTCTGGTCGTCGCGCTCGGATACGACGCCTTAGGGCCAACGGCCTTGACCATCATGATTGTGGCGATGCTTTTTTCCTGGTTGGCAGATCGTCGGCCAGCACGCCCAGAGTAGACGATAGTCCAATGACCAAGGGTTTGACCTAGGCACTCACTGGCCCGCCCCAGATGAGGAGTCTGCTAAGGTCAGGGCCTATTAGCTGGGTTGGATTGGGCGGCGACTTTCAGGCACATGTCGGAATCTTTATTGTCCCTGATA